>NZ_JBSGVG010000011.1:0-209958 GCF_053608345.1 Nocardia sp. NPDC055050 | reverse complement strand
CGGGAACCTTCGAAGGTACGTGGTGGGAGGACGGACAGCGGATGGTCGAAAAGGTTGCGACAACTCGCTCCGGTCTGCCGTTCGCCCAAGCGCCCGAGCGGCATCTCGCAGTCGCGCTTCTGTTGAAACACTGGGCGGCAGATTTTGTCACCCCGATGAACTTGCCGCTGCCGGGTTGGACACTTCTCGGCGAGATGTCGAACCCTGACCTGCGAAAGTTTGCCAATGACGCTTACGCCGGAACGAACTCCGGCGACGGATTGAACCTGCGCTCCGGGATGCTGACCCCGGGCCTAGGGATGCTCGCGACCGAGGTCGTCATCCGAACTCACACCCACCTCGGGGCATACCGCTCCACGGGCACGCCACGGCTGGCGACTTCCGCAGCGGCCAAACACACGGAGATGCTGCTCGCCGCACACGCCGCAGCCGGAGCGATCAGCGTATCGAAGACCACCGCAGCCGCAATTGCTGGTGAAACCGTCGTCGCCGCTCGACATCTCAACATTCCTGTTCTCATGCGGATCGGCATGCTCGCGTTGAAGGTCCGCTCCGACACCGCGGCCCGCGCGGAAGCCGGAGCACCGTCGTGGGAAAAGCTGCTCGCTGACGAAGCGGCAACTTGGACCCTGCCCGAGGCGCTCACCATCGCGGAACTACTTACGTCCCCATAGGTTCCGTGCGCAGCCGACAATCGCCGCAGTGTCAGCGCGAAGTCCGTCGCGGTGTGCGGTGGCACGGACCGAGCGGCCACTCGCGCGACGGTTCGCAGCAGGCCATGGATGGCGATTCGATAGCTTTCGGGGCGATGCACCAATTATGTCGGTGGCGGCGGCGATCGTTCCAACTGGGCGCACCTGTTGTCCGACCGGATCGCGGGGGGTTGGCGAGGGTTACGGTCGGCGTTCGAGGGCGCTCAGGAAGCTTTCGGCAGCATCCTGGACCCGGTTCCGGTCGCCGGTAGTGAGTAGGTCGAGCAGCAGTCCACGAATCGTCGCGATCACCAATGTGGCTGTGCGGGTGGCGGTCTCGGCATCGGTGTCCGGTATTTGCGCCTCGCGTAAAGCGGCCATCCAATCGGTGACGACGTGGTCGAGGAAGTCCGCGAACTGCCGGGGGGCTTGCAGGGCGCGGCCGTAGGCGGCGAAGAACAGCCGAAACTCCGCCTGCATGCGTGGGTCGGAGGTTCGAGTCCAGACCGCGCGTGCTGCCGTCGCCAGGTCGGGATGCGGACCCGCCGCATCACTGGTGGCGGCGAACATGCGCCGCCGTAACCGCTCGAGGACGACCTGGAGCATCTGCTCCTTGGTGCCGAAGTGGTGCACCAGCGTGGTCGGCGAGACACCGAGGCCGGCGGCGACGGGCCGCCACGACAGCTCGGAGAGCCCGTGCTCGACCATGTAATCCACTACCGCGTCGAGCAATTCGTCCCTGCGCTGATAGTCGACCGGACGTCCTGCCATTACTTGCCTCCCGATCCACCACGATTGACATTCCTAGAACGACTGTACTATCTATATTCATAGTACGACTGTACGAGAAATAGATGAGCGGTCAGGAGCCCCCATGTCACGAGTCGTCGTCTTCGATGAGACCGGCACCCCCGAAGTCCTGCAGATCGTCGACGAACCGGTCGGCGACCCCGGCCCCGGCGAGGTGCGGATCAAGGTCGAAGCCGTCGGTATCAATCGACTCGACCAGATGATCCGCGCGGGCATGTCACCGCGACCGATCCGCCTGCCACACGCCCGCCTCGGCATCGAAGCGACCGGCACGATCGACGCCCTCGGCTCGGGAGTCGCCGGATGGGCCACCGGTGATACGGTCATCGTCGCGGCCGTGCCCGACATGGACACCAACGGCACCTACGCCGAACACCTCGTCCTCCCCGCCGACCGGGTCGTCGCCAGGCCCGCCGGCCTGGACGCCATCAGCGCAGCAGCGTTGTGGGTGGCGTACTCCACCGCCTACGGCGCGCTCGTCGAAAAGGCTGGGATGCAACCCGGCGACCATGTCCTGATCACCGCAGCCTCCAGCGGTGTGGGCCTGGCCGCCATCCAGATCGCCAACCAGATCGGCGCCATCCCCCTGGCCGTCACCCGGAGCGCCGCAAAAGAACGCACCCTGCTGGATGCCGGTGCCGTCGCCGTCATCGTCACCGACCGCGACGATGTCGTCGAGGCCACACACCGACACACCAACGGCATCGGCGCTGACATCGTGTTGGACTCGGTCATGGGTCCCGGCCTGGCCGAACTCGCCGATGCGGCCACGCGATTCAGCGGCAGGCTGATCACCGTCGGCTGGCTGGATCCCCGGCCGGCACCGTATCCGGCCAGCCCCATCACCATGATCCGGTACATGAGCTTCGAGCACACCCTCGACCCGGCGGCCGTGGACCGCATCACCGCATTCCTGACCGCCGGCATCCGCACCGGCGCCCTGCGCCCCATCATCGACACCGTGTTCGCCCTCGACGACATCGTCGCCGCCCACCGCTACCTGGAACAGGGCCACCACACCGGCAAAATCGTTGTCACCGTTTGACGCCGACGCCGCCCGGGCGTCCTCGCGCCTACTGTCGTCCCGATCTCGTTGGGCGCGAGGCAGAGACGGTGAACGCAGTGCGGTCATCGGTGGAGTCGGCCCACTGCAGCGTAAGCACTCAGATCCGACGCCGCGCGGTGTCGCGGCGTCGTGGAGAGTGCACGTACCCCGCTGCTGGGGACGGGTCGCCACCGGTGTGGGGCGATCAGGCCGGGTGTGACGAGTCGGTACCCGGCGAGCATGGCCGTGATCTCGTCGCGCCCGCGTGCGTGGTAGGCGATGCCCGCACTGCGGAAAGTTTGGGTGGCTGAGTGGATCTGGTGAGTGTGGACGTCGTCGGTGATGTGGGTGAACACCATCCATGTCCCGGAAGCAAGGCGGTCGGTCAACGCCGTGACCATCGCGGGAGCGTCACTGATCAGTTCCGCGGTCCCCGACACAAACACCGCGATCGGCCTGGCTGTGTCCATCACGGCAATGATGTCGCCGAGGACCGCCGAAGTGTCGGTCAGATCGGTATCGGTAAAGAAGCGGTTCGGACCCGTCAGCAGGGCACGGCCGTAGGCGGCGACAACGGGGTCGTTGTCGATGTAGAGGATTCGGGTGAGGTCGTCGTTCCGGGCTCCCGCGATTTCGTGGATGTTCGGGGCGTGCGGGTAGCCGCAGCCCAGTTCGACGAACTGGGAAACCCCGTGCTGGTCGATCAGGTACTCGACCGCGCGCAGGATGAAGCGACGTGATTCGGTGATCGCGGGCGTGATCTTGTTCGCCGCCAGGCTGGTGGCCAGCGCGTGGTCAGGCGCGTAGTGGTCCTTCCCACCGAGGATCGCATTGTGCAGGCGCGCGGGGGTGGGCCGGTACGGGTCGGCGGTGGTCATTGCGGGCTCCTGCCGCTTGGGCATCGCAAGTTGTGCCTGTTGTTGCGGTGCAACAGAATTGGATGAGCTAGCTAGCGAGGCCTTTGGGGATAGGTCATCGCGGTGTCGCTTCCGCGTCGTAGGTCATCAGCACGAGTCGACTCCTGTCGAGTTGTTGCACCGTTGGAGTTCTTCGACGCCTTCGGCGTGAGAGCCCCTTCAACGACTTAGACGCCGCAAAGGTGAATTCGGTTCCTTTGCAACGAATATCGGTCTAGCTCGGCTCCTCCGGCGTTGGGCCGCCGGTCGACTTGGTGGCATTCAGGTGGTTTGGAAGCGCATGAGGCAAGGCCGAGGTGCGGCGACATCGCCAGGCCGGAAGGTCAGGGCAGCAGGGTTAGGCGAGCACCGCGAAAATTGTTGCGGGCGAGCCGCTCCTACTGCTGAATAGCCTCACGGATCTGATCGGCCAGCACCTGGTTGCCAGCGGCGATGAACTTGCGGCACGTACTCATTGTTGTTGATTTCAGGCAGGCTGTACCCCGACGGTTTCCCCGGGCCTGCCCGGCAAATCTGTCCATCTACCGATTGCCGCCGACGATGTGTCTTGCGACTGACCAGCCGATCAAGCGGCGCGCGGCGCGTACATGATGACTGCGACACCGACCAGGCAGATCACCGCGCCGACTACGTCCCACCGATCGGGACGGAAGCCGTCCAGCGCCATCCCCCACAACAGTGATCCGGCGACGAACACGCCACCATAGGCTGCGAGGATGCGTCCGAAGTTGGCGTCGGGCTGCAACGTTGCGACGAAACCGTAGATCCCCAGGGCGATGACTCCGGCGCCGATCCATGCCCAGCCACGATGCTCACGCACGCCCTGCCAGACCAGCCAAGCCCCGCCGATCTCGGCGATTGCAGCAAGAACGAACAGCAGGATCGAGCGCACCACGGTCATGGGCAGAGCCTAGATATCCGGTTCAGGATGCTGCGATCGTGGTGGCGTACCCGTAGACAGAGCCCGAACACGATGACCGTCCTCGTGATCGATTCAGTAGCCACAGCCGCTGTCTCCTGTACTCGATTTGCGGTTCAGATCGTCTAAAGGGACTGGGCAGGTGGGGTTTTCGCTACATACGAGCAGGTCATCAGAGCCTGCGGCAAGGGCGGCGCGCAATGTGTTACGTACCGCGGTCAGCTTGGCGAGCTTCGCGTCGATGTCAGCTGGTTTCTAGGTGGCGCGGGCCTGTAGCCCAGCGACGCCGATTTGCCGAACTGGGTTGCCGCGAGCGATCGGCGACTTCAATCCCTAACTGATTTCCTCCGCCGCGCCATGTACTCGATCGCAGCAGTCCGACCGTATTCGGTCATCAAAGTAGTCGCGAGCCCTCCCGCGAGGACACACGCGACCGAGGTCCCGCTGCGGGTTCGCAGCAACCGTCCGCGGACAGGTGCGCGGACCCGGTCGCCGCGCACGAACAGGTCCACCCGCGGTTCGCTCACACAACCAGGTAGCAGCGCACCAGTCGCGGTGCATGCCCCGACTGCCAGGCATCGTGGGTCACTCGCCGGGAAGAGGATCGGCCCTGCTGCCGAGTTGCCCGCTGCCGCGATCACGGCGATCCCGGCGTGGGTCGCTGCCCGCAGCGCGGCGATCAGTCCGGCATGAGCGTCGGGCTGGCCCAGCGGGATCACGATCACGTCTGCACCCGAAGACGTCAGCCATCGAATGGCGGTGGCGACATCATCGGGACGGATGACGCCGTCCGCTGACGCGGTGCAGGCAACGTTCAGGCGCGCACGTGGCACGGTTCCGCGCAGTCGAAATATGCCCTGTCCGACCAACAGCGATGCGGAGAAGGCCCCGTGTTCGCGGAACCACAGTGGGGCAGTCCGTCCGCCACCGAACCACCGGACGGTGATGCCGGCGCCGTCCAGGTCGGCAACCGACTGATCGAAGCCGCCTTCGATCAGTCCGATCGTGAGGCGCGTCTCCCGTTCCTCGGCCATCGAGTTCGGCCACCACACGACGCGCGGATCGTGCGCGGCGGCTATCCGCGGCCGCAGATAGTCGACCGCATCGATGACGGCCGTGCGCTCGCGCTCCACCGTCGACCTCGAGTTGTCGTTGATTCCGCACATCCGGAGCACTTCCTTCGATCTACCCACGGGCTACTGACTGCAGCCGTTCATCACCTCCACAGCAGCATGTGTCGCGAACGCGCCGACCGCATCCGGGCTACCACGGTGCCCTTTTCGGTGTCAGCACCGAAGTGCGCCAAAGAATTCATACATAGTGTCGAGTTCTCATCGAAGTAATGAAACACGAAAGGAAATCGACATGGCCATCAACAGCATCGATTCGCAGCTCGGCGATATCATCGATCCGAAACTGCGCAAAATTGGCGAGCGCGTGGTTCGCCAGCTCGAACTGGCGGCAGATAAAGTTGCCGCACACGCTGCCGACGCAGCGCGGTTCCCGCTGCCCACTCAACGAGATTCCGCCGAGAATATTTTGGCGGGCTGGTTCGACACCATGCCCGAAAAGAAGCGGGCCGCCGCCGGAGTCGCCGCTATCCAGCGGGTGAATACCACCGCGATCCGCACGGCGCATCTCGGGGAACTGGCCGGGGTCGATCTGCAGACACGGACTCCGATCGCCTCGCAAGGCTCCGCTTTCGCCATCCCCAACCTGAAGTTCTCCGCCGCGGACCTCGCGAAACTGCAAAATCCGGCGTTCCTCGGCACATTGCGCGGGATGATCCCCCAGCATGCACCCGCTCGAGCGACGCGGTCGGATAGCCTCCTGCTGCGGGTGACCCAGATCCGCTGCGCCAACGAGACCAACAGCCCGTTCGGCGGTCACATCGGCGAAGACGACATGTGGCTCGGTGGCACATCCGTCGATGAAAGCGGTGACACGAAAACCATCAAGCCGATCAAACTCGGGAGTTTCAACAATAAGGAAATAAAGCACTACAATCCCCCGCGAACCTTCACGAGCTTCAATATCACAGAGCGCGGAAATTCCTTCCCCAAGGCCTATCTCGTGACACTCGTGCTAGTCGAACGAGACAATGGTAAGGCTATGCAAACATTTCTGGATCGGGTCACGAAGGAGATCAAGAAGCAGGTTCAGGACGCTCTGGTCAAGGTGGGTACGACCATCGGAGGGCCGTTCGGGCTGGTGGTCGGAACCATTTCCGCTTGGGTATTCGGTGAGCTGATCGACTACATTTCCTCGGGATGGCGGGACACTGTATTCCGGCCCCTCACTGTCACTGCCCACATCGGCTCGTACGACAGCGTATGGGTCAGCTCCGGCCGCAAGGACAGCACGGACCGAATGCTGGAGACCAAGGCGCCACAGGCGCGGTATCAGCTCTGGTACGACTGGTTGCTGTACAACTCGACAGCCGGGTTAGGAATCATCTAGTGCCGCGTCAGTCGACCTTGGTTGGGTAATTTAACCGCCGGATCTTCGCACCGACAGCGAAGTTTCGGGTCGGGCGGGCGTGCTGGTTGTGCCAGCGAATGTTGCCGCCGATCGCCGCATCCTGCACGACAGGGCTGCGGCGATCGGTGCCGTTGAGCGCGAAGCAACGGAACGCCGCGAACTCGCCCGTCTTCGCTGGTCTGCCCCGTTCTATCTTCGATGCGAAGCGTCCACCCCTTCTCGTCGAAGTCGTGGATCACTTCTGCACCTACGCTTCCGACATCTAGCCGACCCGCCTCAGCCTCCGACCATGTGCACGCCGCCGGGCGCCCATGGCCGGTCTGACGGCGCAACCATGTCTGATCAAGGTGGGAGACAACATTCACGTCGCCCTTTCGAGCTGCGCACCATCGCCAGACGGCACCCGACGCCGCGGCTCCGGCCATCGGGGGTGTTGAGGTAGTACCACTTGCTGGAGTGAGACGTTTGTTACGCACCCCTGCTCACGTCGGTCGGGTTGGAGCAAAATGGCGGGTGGAACAGTCTTTCCTGACCTTTCACAACAGATTTCGATTTCCACGGATGCCCTGACGCAGCGGGTTGAAAGTCCGCGTCGCCACAGCGAACTCACGACTGAGCGTGAGTGCTGCCACCCGATCGTGCAGCAGTCCCTAATGATTGGGCGCCCTGCCGGGGAAGTAATGCCCGTTGTCCAAATCGGCGAGCAGGCCGGGCTGAGTGGGTTCCCAGCCGAGGGTCCGGCGAGTGATGAGGTTGGACGCCGGGTAGCTCTGCGTGACTATGTTCGCGAGGAACCCGAAGTATCCCGGCACCATCAGCACGTCCGAGGGAATGCTCACGACGGGCAGGCCCAGTCGGCTGCCGATGGCCTCGGCGATATCCCGGAGTGGGATGGCCCCGTCCCCTACCGCGTGCCAGTATCTGCCGGCCGGCCCCTTCTCCAAAGCCAGGCGGAACACGGGGGCGATATCGCGGACGTGCACGGCGTTCCACAGGTTCGCGCCGTCTCCGGGGTAGCCGACGAAACCCTTCTCCTTCGCGAGCGCGATCAGCTGCACGAGGAACCCGCCACGATCGGTCGTGCTGTGCGCGATGTTGGCAAACCGCACGACCGAAGACCGCACTCCCTGCTCAGCGAGGTCGACTACGGCGGTTTCCACGACATTGCGAACCCGCAGGGTGCCCTTGTACTCATCGCCGCCCGGAAGGGCCGGGTCCTCCTCGGTGGCCGGCCGGCCCAGGTTCCCGGCTGAGCCGATACTCCCCGCCGCGACCAACGGCTTTCCGGTTCCCGCGAGTGCCTCGCCGTAGGCGAGGATGATCGGGAGTTCCGCGGCGGCCACGGCGTCGAGCCCGCCGGAGGGAAGCAGGTCTTGCCGGTGCGCGACGTGAATGACACCCTCGGAATCCGCGGCCGCGTCTTTGAGCCCGTCGAGATCCTCCAGGTCGCCGCGACGTACCTTCGCGCCGAGCGCGGACAGGGCGGCCGCGGCCGTGTCCGACCGGGCCAGGCCGGTGACCTCGTGCCCGGCGGTGACGAGTTCGGGGATGATGTACGAACCGGAATGGCCGGTCCCGCCAGTGACGAAAACGCGCATGTTATTGCTCCTAGTGCGTGATGCGGCGGAAGAAATGGCGGTGCGCGCCCACTCAGTCGGCGATGTCGACGCTGAGGGCGATGTCGAAGCTCCCCACGCCGTGGCGGGCCAGGCCCATCAGCAGCGGACCGACCCCTTCCAGCCAGCGCGCCATCTCGAGTCCGCCGACATCGAAGGGACGCAGTCCCAGGCTCTCGATGAACGCCGACACGCCGGCCTTGGCCCGCGCGTCATCTCCGGCGAAGAACACGTCCAACGGACGGCCCTGGGCGATGATGTGACCGAAGACGGTGTTGAACGCCTTCACGACGTGTGCGCTCGCGGGGGCGGCCTCGGCGATCTCTTGCGCACCGGACGTACCGTCCGGAGTGACGAGCCCGGTGGCGTCGGCGTTGAAGGTATTGGTGATGTCGATGATGACCTTGCCTGCCAGTGCATCCCCGTACCGGGCGACGACCGATACCGCGCTGGTGTACGGCACGGCGAGGACGACGATGTCGCCGGCAGGGACGGTGCCGAATGTCCCGGCCGTGGCACCGCCGCCTAGCGCGGCAGCCAGGCCCTCGGCCTTGGCCGAGTCGCGGCCGAGGATCTGCACAATGTTGCCGCCGGCGACCGCGCGAGTGGCGATGGCGTGGGCCATGGTTCCCAGACCGATGAAACTGATGCTGCTCATGGATGTGTCCGTCCTTCTCTGATCTGAATCGAACTGCTCGGACCGGGGCTCAGCCGGTGAACTCGCCGACGCCGAGGGCGAAATCCCAGTGGCCTACCCCGTTGCCGTGTGGTTCAGATGGCGGTGGTGCCGCCGTCGGAGACCAGTTCCAGACCGTTGACATAGCTGGAGTCGTCGGACGCGAGAAATAGTGCGACGGTGGCGATTTCTTCTGGGCGGCCCATTTTCCCGCGGGGGATGAGCGACTCGAATTCGGCCCTGGTGGCCTCGTCGAACAATTCTTCTTGTTTGGCGGTGGCGACCTGGCCCGGGGTCAGGACATTGACCCGGATCTTGCGGTCACGCAATTCGTTCAGCCAGACGCGGGCCCAAGCCTGTTGGACGGCTTTACTTCCGGCGTAGAGGCTCCAGCCGGGGAAGGCGCCGAGGGAGGCGTTGGATCCGGTCATGAAGATCGAGCCGTTGTCGTTGATCAGCGGCAGTGCCTTCTGCACCGTGAACAGGGTGCCGCGCGCATTGAGCCAGAAGGAGCGGTGGAACTGTTCCTCGGTGATCTCGCCGAGGACGGCGGGTTCGCCCGTCCCGGCGCTGGCCCACAGCACGTCGATCGAGCCCTTTTCCCGCTTGACGGTGTCGTACAGGCGGTCCAGGTCGTCCAGATCGGACGCATCACCCTGGACGGCGGTGACGCTGCGTCCGATCAGCTCGACGGCGGCGTCCAGCGCTTCCTGGCGCCGGGCCTGGATGAAGACGTGCGCTCCTTCCTCGACGAACAGTTTGGCGCCGGCCAGTGCCATGCCGGTGGATCCGCCGGTGATTACCGCTACCTTGCCATCGAGCTTTCCCACGATAACTCCCTTGAATTGATGGGTATCCGAAACAGTTCGGTTTTTTGTTGCGCTCGTCAATTCCGTCGAATGACGCGATGGAGGGGACCGGTTACTGACGTACGAATTCTGGTTCGATTCCGAATTCGCTTGCGCCCCATGAACGATGCCACTGAGTCGAGTTGGCGTCCAAGACCCATTTCAGCCGTGGTGATACCTTGGAGGCATCACCGGACCAGGAGGCGCCATGGATCTGGATCTGCGCAAGTTGCGCTACTTTGCCGCCGTCGCCGACAGGCTGCACTTCGGCCGCGCCGCCGATGAGCTGCACATCGCGCAGCCGGCGCTCAGTCGGCAGATCCGTGCGCTGGAACACGATCTCGGCGCAGAACTGTTCACCAGAGATCGCCACGGCGTAGCGCTGACCGACGCGGGCCGACAACTGCTGGCCGACGCCGGTCCGCTGCTCGCCTCCGCGCACGCGGTCCGGCGCCGGGTGGCAGTCGCCGCCCGCGGCAGCCACCGGCTGGTGGTCGGCTTTCGGGCCGGCATTCCGGTCATCCCAGCGGCGCGGGCGTTCGAGGCTCAGCATCCGGACGTGGTCGTGGACGTGCAGCGCATGGAATGGGACGACCAGGCCCCGATGCTGCTCGACGGCCGCGTCGACGTCGGCTATGTGCGGCTGCCCATCAACGAGACCGGTCTGCGCCTGACTCAGCTCTACACCGAGCCGCTCATGGTGGTGCTGCCCGCCGATCACCGGCTGGCAGGCAAGGAGGAGGTCTCCGAGGCCGACCTGGCCGGTGAGCCGCTGATCTGGCATGCCGACGCGAGCACGCAGCCCACCACGCGCCCGCTCCCCGACTCAGGGCTTCGGGTGCGCGGCGTGGAGGAGAAGCTCGAGCACGTCGCGGCGGGCCGCGGAATCTCGTTCGTGGGGCGTTCGGAGACCGTGTTCTATTCACGTCCGGACATCAGCTACGTGCCCGTCCCGGATCTGGCGCCCGACCAGGTGTACCTCGCGATGGCGGCATCGCGCACCTCGCCGCTGGCCGACGACTTCTTCACCGCAGCTCAGGCGACGGCTGAGATCACGGCGGAATGCGGGAACTATGAAATGTGGCGGCGTCAAAGCGATGCGGTTTCACAGCACGGCTGAGCAGTCGCGTGCGCTCGGCAGCTGGTGGTCCGACGGCCCACTTCGCACCCCGCTCCGACGGCCGCAACTGCATCGTCGGCGGCAAGCGGAGACTTCGCACCAATCCGATTCTCTGACACTGGGTGACCCGACCGAACGCTCCGGGTACGCAGCATCAGTGATCCGCCGGCTCGTCCATGGCTGAGGGTCGCATTGCATCGGCCAGTTCGCCGAGGTTCGCGAATCTCTTGCCCGGCACCGCCATTCGACCAGTCGGTTCGCCGTTGAGCCAGTACACGATCTTCTCGTCGTCAGGCTCGACGCCATACATCCAGCCCACCGCATCCGTGGCGCGCGCGAGCTCGGCGAAAATCCGATGGAACGCGGGGGAACGACTGAACAGGAAGTGCGTCGAGGTCGACCATGAGAAGACGCGTATCCGTGCGCACGAGGGGACGAACCGACTGGCGAACTGGACCTTCAGTCGCACGTTTACCTGCGTTGTCCCAGTCGTGACGAGGGCGCCCTGCGCGAGTTGTTCCTCGGCGGTGAGTTCGAAGAGGTCCACCATCTCATCGGCGCTCAGATCGTCTCGGTAGCGGTAGAACTTCCCCTCGATCTCAGTGAACATGACCGACTCGAAAAGCTTGTACCGGTGGGCGATCTCCTCGTCGACGTCGACTCGCATCGCCAGCAAGAGATCGAGGTCGTTGCCCCTCCTGCAATCGACGAACGACCGGTCGACGATTCCGCCAACGCGATAGGGCAGGTCCACTTGCCGTCGGTCGGGCAACAACACCTTCGTTGCGACCTGCAGCGGTCGAGCGGCTCGATCGGCCAATATCTGCAGTGCGTGCTCGACCTCCGCGGGCCGGACATAGATCTCGTAGTCGACTGCTGTTCCCACCGCACTCCCCCTCGAATCTCCCCGCCCATAATGAATCAGGTTCGACTGACTGTCATCCGAAATTTTCAAGGCAGCGACGAGGGGGAATCACACATGTCGAGGCACGATCGCGACGACGAACTGGCCCAATTCCTCACGAGCGTCGGCGCAGCCTGGTACGCGATCGCGTTGGACGAGATCATGGGGTGGGCGACAGCGATCGGCGGATTTCGCCCAGGCCGTGTCGGCGGCGAAGGCTACATCGTTCGAGGTGACGAGCTCGGGCCGGAGTTCGCCGACTGGATCCAGCACTGTGCGACTCACCCGGACGCACGCGACACCCTGACCATCGTCGTGTCCGATATCGCCCCTGATGTCGTAGCTCGCATCCAGATTCTCGGAGCACGCGCAACGACACAGGTGCCAACGCAGGAGGGGCGGGTGGTCATCGCCTATAACGAGGTGATTATCGAAACGGCGCGCCAGACACCGACGCCATGAGCTCGGAACCGTCGTCGTGGCGAAGTCGTCGTTTCGCGAGGACACTGAGGAACGGAGCACCCAACTCGTCCCCAGGAGCAGATGCGATGGCTACCAATGAACCTTTCGGCATCGATCCGCAAGATTTCGAACGTGCGCTGCGTGAGGCAGGAACCGAACTGCGCGACCTGCTCGGAAAAGCTGGTGACTATCTGAGCCATGTCGATCGTGCCGACGTCGGTTCATTGACGTCGCTGTTCGGTCAGTTCTTCCAGCCGGAGCAGCCACGTCCGCCGATGCCAGAGGGCGAGACCACCGGCGACACCGGCAGCGGGGTGTGGGCGATCTTCAGCATCGACGACACCGGCCAGGCCAGCGTCGACCAGGTGTTTCCGACCGAGCTCGAGGCTTTACGCGCACATCGTGACAACACCGACGATCGCCGGCGGGTGCGGTTTCTGCCCTACGGGGTTCCGGCAAGCGTGTTGGACGCGCCCTGAGGGTCCGGACAGCTCCACGGCGTCGCGCGACGCCGTGGATGCCGAATCGCGGTGAATTCTCAGGTCGAGACAACGATGCTGGAGTGTGCCGTGGTCACTGCCCCGGTTCGCAGTCGATCCACTCCAGGTAGCCGCTTCCCGTGACCGAACGTCGGCCCTGCCAGGTTCCTCGGTAGGTGTAGGCGCCGACATAGCCGCGGCCGTGCCCGTAGCGGAGCGGGCTGTCGACTTCGGCGTCGAATGTCAGGACCTCCGCACCCGCCGCATCGCGCACCAGCCAGCGCAGTTGTTGCGGGACGCGCATCGGGCGGCCGCGAGGATCGACCAGCGGTTTCGGCTGATAGGACAGAACCGTCATGGCGACGTCGTCGTACACCCGCGTTGTCCCGTCGACGCACCGTACATGCGCGAGCAGGCACGCGACCGCGCCGGCGGCGCGAACCTCGGTGAGCAGCACCTGCGTCGAACTGTCGAGGTTGATGATCTGGTAGGTGAAGAAGTCGACGGGGAGCTTGCGTTGTGTCGGAAGCGCCTGTGCCGTAACCGATTGCGGCGACATGCAACGGGCGTATTCGAACGTGCACAACGTCTGTTCGATGGCGACCGTGCCGGTCTTGTCGGTCAGGGTTCCGGTGGCGGTCGCGAACAGGCTGAGGTGGTCGTAGAAGGGGGTGCGGACGAACCACGAAACCTGGTCCGTCGCTCGGATATCGAGGCTCACGTCGAAATCGTCATACTGACCGCGGACGTGGAAATAGGGATACGCCCCGGTGATGCTGAGCTCGCGGCCCCAATCGAGACGGGAGCCGTCGTCGGCGAAAGAGCAGTCGTGTCCGGTGTCGTAGGCGCGGTAGTGGTGTTGCCCCTCGGCGGCAGTAGACGACAGGACGGTGGCCGTGTCGCGGGCGTCATCGGCGGCGAGGTAGTCGTTGTCGAAGGCCAGTGCACCAGTCGCACCGATGAAGGTCATCGTGTTCAGGTAGCGGTGCGGGCCGGGTAGCTCGGGGAGGAACACTCCGTAGTGCGTCCATGCCCACCGCCGGGACTCGGCGTGCGGTCGCATCATCTCCGGTGTCCTGAACGGCCTGGTCGAATCCAGGACGCGCGAGTCGATTCGTGGCAGGACTGCGTCCAGTATCGGGCGTGCGAGACGATCGAGTACGCGCGATCGACGGTCGGCTGCGGGGTGCTGAGTGAATGCCGTGGGGTGTTCCATGAGCGCCATTGCTCCTTCGCTGGACGGCCGGGCCCGCGCCTGCCGGTGAGAGCCACATGTGTGTGTTACCGATAGTCACGGGTAGAATTGACTGATTGGTAAATTACGCTCGGGATTCCGAACCGTCAAGAGCGACCGAACGCTATCGGTCGGCCTCCCGACCTGGACTACGCGATGGAGTGGTCGCTTCACGGTGGTCCAACCGGCACCTGGACGGCGCCGGGCGCAGACCAACGCCGAACCACACCGCGGACCCTCGGTATCCCGCGCCGGTGTGATCTCAGCGCCGGGTGCAGAACCTGGACAAACAGCAGGTCAGCTAGGCGATTTGGTTTCCGACGGCGCGTCGGATAATCTTTTGGCACACCAGCAAGTCCGGGTGGCGGAATGGCAGACGCGCTAGCTTGAGGTGCTAGTGCCCGTATTAGGGCGTGGGGGTTCAAGTCCCCCTCCGGACACGCAAAGAAGGCCCCGATCATCTGATCGGGGCCTTCTTCGTCTGCAAAATGCATCGGCGAGAGGCCGCGCAGATCTCGGTTGTGCGAGACACCAACCAGCTGGCCGTCGACAAGGACCGGACCGCTCGGGCCGCAGCCGACGAGTCCCCGCTTGCGGGCGCCGGTGCACTGCCCGCAACCGCACAGATCTTCGTCGCCCACCCGCGCGAGGCATCGCCGACCTCACACCAGCAGGTTCGAACTGATGGCGATCAGCAGCGTTGCAGAACTGGACAACAGCCCGGACCCAGTCAGAAGTGCTGGCCTACCAGACTCACAGGATTTGAACCTGCGACCACCTGGCGCGGGTTCCAGTTGTCCAGAACCTACTCATCAGTTCCGAATAGTGCTCAGTACCAAGGGTTTCCGAGAAACGACTCTTCTCAACGAATCGCATGAATTCCGGTCAAAACTGTGGGGGTTCTGTGGAGGCAGCCGCTGAACGTCCGGTCGACGGGCTCATCCCCGCTCGCGCGGGGAGCACAGTGAGCAGGCCGGGGCAGATGAGCAGGGCGGTGCTCAGCGCACCGATGAGTGTGTGTCGCAGCGTCATTGCTGACTTCCTTGTCAGGTCAGAGAGCGGTGTCGGCGTAGCGGCGTACGCGGGCGTCGTAGTCGGCACGGGCGCCGGCGTCGAGGCTGTGCAGCACCCGGTCGCGGGTGAGGTGACCGCGCACGACCGCCGTAACCCGGTCGGGCAAGACCGCGGCGGCCAATTCGTGGACGCGCATCCAACCCGGCACCGCGACCAGGGTGCGCCCGTGGCGACAAGACGCGACCATGGCTTCGGCGATGCGTTCGGGCTTAACGGTTGGCAGCACCCCGCCGAGCTGCACACCGGCGACCAGATCGGTGCGCACGACCGACGGCAGGACCGCGGTCACGGTCACACCGGTGCCCGTGAGTTCGTCACGCACCGATTCAGTGAACCGGATGACCGCATGCTTGGAGGCGCCAGCTCAACGGGCGACCACGCAAAACGCTCGGCTGGGAAACCCCAGCCGAGCGTTTGCATAAAACTACTCACGGCCTGAACAACTGACCACGTGTTGCGACGACCCCTAGAAATCGCCGTTGCGGCGCGCCACACAGGCGCGCGGACGGCCTCGCGTAGATCAGGATGTGTCCTGTGGCCTCACCCGAGTTCGAGGGAAGTGACACCGAAAACCCTGTCCTGGAGATGGTTTCGGACGCCACCGGTGTACATGCGCGCGGTCTCGAACGTGGGTGTGAGGCCTGCCGTCTCGGCCAGTAGCACCGCCGGTTCGTTACCCAGTGGCACATCAACCGCCAGTGACGCGCCGTCCGAGGCTCGCGCGCACGCAGCGAGCAATTGGCGCGCGTCGTCGACCGTGTCGGCGAACAGCGGGCCGACCCGCCAACCGTCGCGGGCGGGGCGGACAGTACAGAATCCAGTGAGGGTCGCGTCGACGATCCGCAGGAAGGTGCGGTGTGTCGGCTCGGTCAGCCAACGCGCCAGAAACATGGGCCGGGCCGCGGGAACGCAGCGCGCATCATAGGCGAGCACATCACCCACCTCATCGGGCAGCAGGACGCGAACGGTCCCGTCCGGTGCGGGCATGGTCGCGACACCGCCGAAACGCGCACTACGATAGGCGAGTTCGAATCCGCTGCGGCGATAGTTGTTCTGCTGGTCCACGACCCCGTCGAGCCCGACCACACGGGCACCCGCGTGGGTGAGCCCCTTTCGCCACGTGGCAATCCCGAAGCCACGTCCGCGCAGATCGGGTCGGACCAGATAGAAGCCGAGGAAGGCATAGGTGTCGCCGTAGTTCACCACCGAGATCGCCGTGGCGGGCTCCCCGTCGACCCGCCCGAGGAAGAATCCGTGCGGATCCTGGGCGAAGAACGCGCCGCGATCAGCCTCCCCCGGATTCCATCCTTCGGCCGCGGCCCATTCGACGACGGTGGCCCACTCGTCCGGCGTGGCCCGGGTGATGACGAGATCTGCGGGGTGCACAGCAGTTGGCATAGCCTCCACGGTAGCTGCGGGCTCGCCCCATATCGGCGCAAGCGCCACCACCGGAGGCGCCCCCGACAGGCAACATCATGGATTCTGTATTCACTTTCGAGACATCCCCGAGCAACATCGGGAACGCGGCTTCCCGATCGAGAAACCACATCCAAGTCGCCGTTTCGGACCCGGGTTCAGGACGAACCAGCCACCGCAAGCCGGTGCGGGAGCATGGCAGGTGAGCCTGCACAACGACCTCGACCACTCCCTTGAACTGCGGGTACTACCTATGGTCGAGTGGCAGGCCGCAACGCGTGCGCACCTGGAGCGGCTCGACGGGTTGGTCGGGCAGTATCGCGAGCGGCGTGTGGCGGGCACCGCCCGTCCGGTGACGGATTTTCTGTTCACCTAATGGCGTACGGAGTGCCCGCGGTCCGAAGCCTTCGGGCAGAGCCGTTGAGCTGTCAGCCCATCATGGTCGACATCGCCCAACGGCGCGCTCACTGCCGCGACAGCGGAGCATCAGGTGGTGTAGCGGGTGGCGCTGCCGCAACCTCGGTGTTCGAGCGGCAGAGCGGCGACGGGTTTGCGCCATCCCAGCCCCGATCTGCCAGGTTGCCCCAATTCGACCGCAGGTCGATCGGCGATCTCTAGGGGTCGTCGCACGTGGTCAGTTGTTCAGGCCGCGAGTAGTTTATGCAAACGCTCGGCTGGGGTTTCCCAGCCGAGCGTTTTGCGTGGTCGCCCGTTGAGCTGGGTAGCGACCGCATCCAAACGCGCCGGGTCGTGGACGGAGAGAACGCACGCCAGCAGATCACGCAGATCATCGACACCGTGGACCTGGCCTCGGGGCTCATCGGTTTCTGATTCCGCGAGCACGCGCTGTTTAGAAACTGGTTTGCGCGGTAGCACCACAATCCGGCCAGCCGGTGTTCTCTCCGGTCGAGGTAATGGAACAACTTCTACAATCGATCCAACAACGAAATGTTGCGTCGACCAGTTGAATCCGCCCAATACACCTCGGTCGTGTTCACTGAATCCCTTGCCCTGCAGGGCCTCGGCCTCGATTGGCAGCGTCGGCGGTGCTTACGACAACGCCCCCGCCGAGTCGATTATCGGGCTGTTCAAGACCGAAGTCGTTCGCCGACACGGCCCGTTCAAGACCGTCGCCGCGGTCGAGTTCGCGTTGATGGAATCGCTCGATTGGTACAACAACGCCCGCCTGCATTCCCGGCTCGACTGCCTCACCCCGGCCGAGCACGAGACGGCCTACTACGCTCAAAACCCGCCACGCCGACCGGCGCTGGTCAACTCCTGAAGCCGGTCTTCAACCCGTGACGGTTCAAACCGCCCACAACTTGGCCTAGGCACAGCAAGGCCAAGCACCACGATCGGCCGGACACTCCACTCAGCTCCGTACTGAAGGCGAGCCGAGCTGGACTCGCATCTGGAAGCGGTACTCGCATGATTCGCACCGTGAGAAGTCGCTAACGCGTGCGCGAATACGGTGCTCGATGACTTGGACTCAACGAATCGGCATAACAGGACGGCAGGATGAGCGGCGCGAGTCTGCGGTCCGCACCGCTCACCTGCCGCCAAGAGGCTAGCAATCTCGTTGCAACGCAACATATTTGCCCTCGGACTACCCGAATAGCGTCACGCTGCACCACCAATACGCCTCTCCTCACAGGTCGCCACACACCGTGTACACGAGGGTGACAACGACAGCCATGGTCGAGCGCCAATGCCGTGCTTGTCGAGCGCCAGCACGTGCAGCAGGCCGGACCATGCTGTCGATTGCCGCACAGCAACCACCGCGATGCCGACCACCCTAGAAAGATTCGACGTCTAGGCAGTGGCCTCGACTGGCATTCGCGAGGGATTCGACGTCGGTTCCTCTCACAGCCGTGACTGGGAGCGGCGCACGGTTTCCGGGTCGATCTCCTGAATCTGGATCACGACCCCGTCGGGGTCAGTGACGCGGATACTACGGCCGAAGTCCTCATCGACGAGAGTGTGCTCGTA
The DNA here is from genome assembly GCF_053608345.1 of Nocardia sp. NPDC055050. Lineage (NCBI taxonomy): Bacteria > Bacillati > Actinomycetota > Actinomycetes > Mycobacteriales > Nocardiaceae > Nocardia > Nocardia sp. NPDC055050. The sequence continues at coordinate 191,276 of NZ_JBSGVG010000011.1, read as the reverse complement.
TCCATCGTCGGTCAGGCGAGCGGAGACGTCCTCGAGCCGCTCGTCGGTGGAGAATCCGAGCTCGACCGTCCCAGGTGAGCGCCCCTTTGATACGGCGGCGTCATGGACGCCGACCGCGCCGGCAGAGGCGTCCAAGTGCGCCCACACCGCGACACTGACATCCGCGCGGTAAGTGAGACCGAGTCCCTCATAGAAGCGGCGGGATGCGGCCACGTCAGCGACATAGCGGATAGGCAGAACAGTGAGCACGGAATCCTCCTGGCAACTAGGAATATCGGTGTCCCAACTCTGAAACATAGGCCCTCGATAGTCGCTCAGACAGTCCACATTTGGTGGATTCCGACGTTAGACTGCCCATTAGTGGTGGATCATGTCACGCTCGACACCGACGACCGGCGAGTGCTGCACGCCCTACAACTCGACGGCCGGGCGTCATTCGCACGGATCGCGGCCGCGCTCGGCATGTCCGAACGGGCAGTCTCACGCCGCTATCATCGGCTGCGGTCTCAGTTGGCACTGCGCGTCGTCGGTGTCACCGGCCACCACCAGCAAACGCATGAGGACTGGTTCCTGCGCATTTCGACCGCGCCCGCGTCTGCGGAGGCCGTCGCGCGTGTGCTCGCCGCCCGCTGGGACACCTCCTGGGTAGCTTTCCTGGCGGGCAGCGGCGAGCTCAGTTGCATCTTGCGCGTTCCCACCGCAACCGGTGACGGCGGCAGCGCACTCGAGCAGTTGCGGCGTGGGACAGGTATCGGAACCATGACCGCCCAAAGGCTGCTCACCCCCATCGCAGGTGTGGGCGGGTGGCCCGGTCGGCTGCAAGCACTGACCGCCACCGAGCAGCAAGCCCTGAAACCGGCCACTACGGGGCACCCCACCCCGGCACCGCCGTCAAGTGACGACGAGCAGCTCCTGCGGCTGTTGGCCACCGACGGCCGTACCAGTACCGCCCGCCTCGCCAGCGCCTCGGGCATTCCCGAATCGACGGTACGGCGCCGGATCGGTGACCTGACAGCCCGCAGTGTGCTGATGTTCGAGGTCGAGGTCGACCCCAAGCTCTACGGACGGTACACAGACGTGATCTGCTGGCTCGACGTGCAACCGGCCGCGCTCCGCACCGTCACCGCTTCGCTCAGATCCCACACCGAGGTTGCATTCGCCGCCACGACCACCGGAACGAGCAACATCGTCGCCATACTCGAGGTCACTACCGCCGACGCGCTCCACGACTACCTCGCCGACCGCATCGGCGCGCTCCCCGGCGTGCATCGATTTCAGACAGAGATCGTCTCCCGATGGATCAAGCGAGCTGGCCCCCGCCTGTCGCCGCAGGCCTGATGATGGCGGCTACGCACCCGGTACCTCACATCCACCAACGACGTGAGCGGGCAACTTCACTGGGTGAAGGCGTGGCGCCGTCGGAGCTGATGGTGCCGGTGTAGGTCATGCCGAGACCGGCATCGACGAGTATGTCTCCTCGACGGCTCCACCGGTAGGTCAGCGGAGAACCGGAACCCGAGTAGATGTTCACGGCGAAACCCCGCGCGGCCTTCACAGGGTTAGCCTGTCCCGGCGAGGTGCTGGCCGCCGGTCTGGCCTCGATCTACCGCTTCGTCGCGGGCGCACTCGGGTTGGCTGTCTGCCATCCCTGATCGCTGCTACCGCATGACTCCCGTGTGCCCGGTGGAATAGCGGCCGGGCTGCGGCCACACCGTCAGCCCGTGTGGTCCGTGGCCAACGGGGATGCGCGCCAATAGAGTCCAGTTGACGATGTCGACCGCGTACACCTCGTTGTTGTATCGACCCGACACCCAGAACACCCGACCGTCAGCGGTGATGTTGCCCATGTCGGGGCTGGCGCCGCCGGGAACGAACCACTTGTGCACCAACGCGTTCGCGGCGAAGTCCCAGACCGAGATGCTGCCCTCGTGGCGGTTGGTGATCAGCATCTGCTTCGAGTCGCGGGTGACGTAAAGCCCGTGCGTCCCTTTGCCGGTGGGGATGAAGCCGGTGTTCTCGAAGGTATGCGCGTCGATCGTGTAGACGCCGTCGGCCATCATGTCGGCGACGAAGAACACATGTCCGTCGGGTGAGAGCTTCACATCCTGCGGCATACCGCCGCGCCCGCCCGGTAGATCGATCATCTTGATCAACGTGCGCTGCGCGACATCGAAAACCGCCATGCGGCCGATGAATTCACAACTGGCCACCGCGAAGCGACCATCGGCGGTGAAGTCCATGTGGTCGACGCCCGCGCACTCGGGCACCGCGAGCGCATGCAACTTCTGCCAGGTCACCGGATCGTAGAAGTCCAGCGACTTGTCCGCTTCGGCGACGACCAGAGCGAACTTCCCGTCGGGCGTGTAATACATGTTGTAGGGGTCTCGGACGGGAAAGGACGGTCCCGCGGGCGCTCCGGTGCGCGGGTCGATCGGCAGCAGGCTGCCGCCGCCGATCGGCAGGTCGTTCGTGGCGTATAGCGTCTGCATGTCATGGGACGGCACCACATGCTGTGGCTCGGAACCGCCGGTCGAGTAGTTGTCAACGATCTGGAAGGTGTTCTGGTCGATCACCGTCACCGTGTTGGACTTGCTGTTGGGCACGTAGACCAGCGGCCGGTGATCGGCGACCGAGGGGCTGAGTTCCCGATTGGCGGCGTAGATGTCGGTGGGCGAGAGCGGCGGCGGCATGCCCGGCAACAGATCGGTCATGTGTGCGGGCATGACCGTCGTCGAGGTCGTCGACGAGGGCGCGATGGTCTCGACTGTCACTGCCTCGCTGTTCGCACAGCCTGCGGTGACGGCAATCAGCAAGGACGCAGCAGCTTTTCCGATGCGCGACGTTCGGTGGTTCACCCGCGGCACGGTTCCACCCGCAGGTGTCATCCGAATGACATGCTTCGAAAGCCTAGAACCCCACCTGGCTAAAAGCGAGCAAGCTCTCCTCTGCACGCCTTTCGGCCGAGCGTGCGCTCCCCCACCTCTCCACGCATGGTCGCCGTGGCGAATTTCTGACCTCCGGAAAGACATGACTATCGGCGGCTAGAACAACCACCTGCGCTGGCCTGGGCATTCAGCCTGCGGGTCGCTCCCCGTGCGGCTCGCACACACGACGTCGAAACCCCCGGCCCATGCTGAGCTCGGGGCGGGCGGAGGCGAGCCCGTTGCGCGAGCAGGTGACGCAACGGGCTTGATTCTCAGCGCTTCCGCAGGTCGACCACTGTGGATAGCGAATGTATCCCCCTCCGGACACGCAAAGAAGGCCTCGATCATTTGATCGGGGCCTTCTTCATCTGCAAAATGCATCGGCGAGAGGCCGCGCAGATCTCGGTTGTGCGAGACACCAACCAGCTGGCCGTCGACAAGGACCGGACCGCTCGGGCCGCAGCCGACAAGTCCCCCGCTTCCGGGCGCCGATGCACCGCCCGCAACCGCACAGATCTTCGTCGCCCACCCGCGCGAGGCATCGCCGACCTCACACCAGCAGGTTCGAACTGATGGCGATCAGCAGCGTTGCAGAACTGGACAACAGCCCGGACCCAGACAGAAGTGCTGGCCTACCAGACTCACAGGATTTGAACCCGCGATCACCTGGGGCGAGTTCCAGTTGTCCAGACCCTACCCATTGACGCCCAATAGTGCTCCGTACCAGGAGCTTTCGCGAAACGACACTTCTCATCGTTTCGCATGAATTCGCATTGATTCCGGTCAAAGTGTGGGGTTTCTGTGGGGCGTTTCCAAGCTCGCCTCAGGACATCACCACCGCCAGCGATTCTGGGGACGAAGCGACAGCGGACCGTCTTCGCGCCGAATTGTCGAAGGCTGTGGAACAGTTCGACGATCAATCTGCCAGCGGAGGAAAGTGAAGAAGGACCGGTTCCTGGCCGTACCAAGTGGCGCTGTCACCGGCCACGATCTCGGCGACGGCTCGCATTCAGTGTCGGATACCGGTGGCGCGCTTGATAAGTGCGTCGAAGGCACGGTCGGGCAGCAACCATTTCAGGAAGATCAGTGGTCGGGAACCGAACCCGACCTGGTAGCGGGTCTTGGGTCGGCGGGCGGTGACGGCCTTGCCGATCGCGTCCGCGATCACCTCCGGCGGGGAACCAAGGCGGGCGACGGTGGCCTGCGGGCCCAATGAGGCGGCCACCGCTTCAGCCTGAGCCGAGTAGGGACCGTCGCCGGAGACCTTGCGCAAGTGGTCGGCGGCGATGCCGCCCCACTCGGTACGGATACCGCCGGGTTCGATGACGACCACGTCGACGCCGAAGGACTTGGCCTCGAGCCGCAGGCAGTCGCTGAGCCCTTCGAGAGCGAATTTGGTGCCGTGGTACCAGCCGCCGAGCGGGGTGTAGATCTTGCCACCCATGGAGGTGATGTTGACGATGGTGCCGCTGCGCTGTTCACGCATGTGCGGCAGGGCCAACTGGGCCAGGCGCGCGGCGCCGAAGACGTTGACCTCGAACTGGTAGCGGGCCTCGTCGAGTGGCACGTCCTCGACCGCACCGTAGGAGCCGTATCCGGCGTTGTTGACCAGCACGTCGATGCGCCCGGTCTCGGCCACGACGAGTTCGATACCGGCGCGCACAGAGGCGTCGTCGGTGACGTCCATGGCCAGCGGGCGGATCCCGTCGGCGGCCAGTTTCTGTAACCGGTCGGTGCGGCGGGCGGCGCCGTAGACGGTGTAGCCGAGGGTGGCGAGTTTGCGGGCAGTAGCTTCGCCGATACCGGAGGAGGCTCCGGTGACGAGGGCGATCTTGTCGGTCATGTCGTCTCCTGTCGGTAAGGTGAACAACAATTCATGTTCTATCGTGAACGAGTATTCATCTTCACGCAAGGACCCTGTGGGAGAAGTTCATGACCGAGGCCAGACCGCAGCGCGCCGACGCGATCCGCAACCGCGGCAAGATCGTGTCCGCCGCCCGTGAACAGATCACCACGCACGGACCCGACGTGGGGATGAACGAGATCGCGACTGCGGCCGGGGTTGCCGTCGGCACCCTCTACCGTCATTTCCCGACCAAGGCAGACCTGGTCACCGCCATCGTGGCCGAATATGTGGCCCAGGTCGCCGATGACGCCGAAGCGGCGTGCGATCGTGTCGCGGGCGGCGCGGACGCCACGCACGAGATCACGGCGTTCTTGCGACGGGTCGTGGAGGTCTCGGCCATCAATCACGCTGCCAAAGCAGCGGCACAGACCCTCGGCGCCGATCTCCGGGTACAGACCGACGAACAGCGCGCCGGCGCCGCACTGGCCACGCTCATCCGCGCCGGGCAAGCCGACGGCAATGTCCACCCCGATGTCACCGTCGCCGACATCTACCTGCTGTTCTCCACTGCTCCGATCGACCGGTCCCCTGCCGCGCGCGAACGCTGGCTCATGCTGGTCTTGCCCGGCCTGAGCGCCCACACCCGAACGGTTGGTTGATCAGCCCGGAGTGTCGCGACCCTGGGCTGGGCACGTTCTAGTCACTGACCCTCCCGCCCACGCGTGCGTCTGGAGACCGCGACGCCGATCGTTCAGGTCGAATGCGCGCCCCACGACATCCGAAAACGGCCCGAAGCCAAAGGCTTCGGGCCGCGCGTCCGATATCGGAGTCGAACAAGGCTATCGCGAGGCTCCATGGCGGCCGGTGACCAGCTTGACGAGGAACAACAGAACGACCGCGCCGGCGATGCAGGTGAAGAAGCTGAACCACAGTCCGCCACCTTCGACGTCCACCCCGAGCAGTTCGAGCAGGAATCCTCCGAGCAGACCGCCGATGACGCCGACGACGATGTTGAGCAGGATTCCTTGCTGGGCATCGGTTTTCATGATCTTGCTGGCGATCCATCCGGCGAGTCCGCCGATGATGATCCATCCGAGAATACCTAGACCGAGCATGGCCTGCTCCCATCGTCTGAATGTGCTGACGAGCATCCGGTGCGCTCGTCCGATCGCGGCATACCCCGGCATGGCGCAGCCAATCAGCCGAAGCGGCAGTCCCGCGAGTCGTTGGCCGGAAACGACGTGGAAACTGGCATGGCCGTTTTGCGCCTGGCAGCTCCACGGCCTCGCCGACCGTGGAGTCGAGCGGACCACTCGCCTATTTGATGCTGCCGGAAAAGGGAATTCGAGGTTGTGTCATGCCTCTCAGTTCGAAAGCGCCGGCACTCGTACGCCTGCTTCGGGCTGTTGACCGCCGACGCAACGATGAGCGGTGTGACCCGAGCGATAAGTGGCGTCGACTGTCGATGTTCGAAGTCGTTTCAGTGGTGCTCGAAGTCGTGTTCAGCTGTCCCGGATTCCTTCGGTGAGCAGGTGCTGAACGGTCCGGTCATGGGTGTGGTGCTGCGGCTGCGGTGATGGCCCGGTTTTCCAGGACGTGGTCGGGCCAGCCGTGGCGGGCGAGGTGGAGCGCGGTTCGGCCGAGCTGTCCGGTGTCGGTGATCAGGGCCGGTGCCAGCCCGAGTCGCCGTAGCAACGGGATCAGCGGGGTGATGGCGGTCGCGCCCCAGCGGTAGGCCGTGGTGTTGGAACGCTTGTGGTGTGCGGGCAGGACGAATCCTGGCCGTAGGGCGTATCCCTTGGGGAAGGTCGCGATGATCAGGTTCTCGGTGCGGCCTTTGACCCGGGCCCACCGGCTCCGGCCCTGTTCTGTGCTGTCGGTCCCACCGCCGGAGACGTAGACGAAGGTGGCCTCGGGGCGGGTGGCAGCGATGTACTGGGCTGCGATGCTGGTGTAGCCGTAGGTGATTCGTTCGTACTCTGCGGCGTCGACCAGGCTCGCGGAGACGCCCAGGGCCCAGAAGCAGGCGTCGATGTCGGCGAGTTCGTTGCCGAGGCCGGTGAAGTCGGTGAAGTCGCTGTGGGTGAGGTGGCGCAGTTTCGGGTGTGTGAGCCCCGATGGGGTGCGCCCGATCGTGAGGACCTCGGTGACGTCGTGGGCGCGCAGGCTTTCCTGGAGGAACCCGTCGCCGATCAGGCCGCTCGCGCCGAAGATCGCCACTTTCATGTTCTGACTCCTCGAGTGTGTCGGGATCGTGCGTGGATGTCAGCGAGGGCCGGGAATCACCGCACCGGTGAGATTTTCGGCTTCGGCCCACAGCCGGGCAGCGGTCGCTCGGTCGCGGCCGGGTCGCGGCAGCGCGACGGGCTTGGTCGGGCCGACCATCGCCCATCGGGGTCCGTAGTACCCGCCGGAGACCGCGTCGGGGCTCGTCGCGGCGTAGAGCAGCGGCTCGGCGCCCTGTTCCGGGGCCTGGGAGGGCACGATCTTGTAGGCGATCGTCTCGAGCAGGCCGGGGCGGCCGCCGTTGAGGGTGGGACCGGAGGTCATCAGGTTGGTGCGGGTGTAGCCGGGGTGCGCGCCGGCCGAGACCAGGTTCCAGCCGCGTTGTTCGGCGAGTTCGGCCAGGTGCACCATCATCAGCATGTCCGCCAGCTTGGACTGGGCATAGGCGCGGGTCGGGCTGTAGTCGCGCACCGACTGCAAGTCCTCGAAATCGATCTTCGCGCGGTTGGCGGTTCCGCTGCTCATCGTGGCGACCCGGGGTGCGGGTGCGTCGAGCAGCAGCGGCAGCAGGCCGGTGGTCACGGCGAACGGACCGAGGAAGTTGCTGCCCAGCTGGAGCTCGAAGCCGTCCGCGGTTTCGGTGCGCTGGGGCACGTTCATCACCCCGGCATTGTTGAGCAGCAGATCCAGGGGGCGGCCGTCGGCGCTCAGCGCGGCGGTGAACGACCGCACCGACGACAGGTCGGCCAGGTCCAGCCGGTGAACCTGGACTTGGGCATCGGGGTGAGCGGCCCGGATCTCGGCGGCGGCCTGATGGCCCTTGGCGGGCGTGCGTACCGCCAGGATGACCTCGGCACCGGCTCCGGCGAGACGTTTGGCGGCTTCTTTGCCGGTGCCGCTGTTCGCGCCGGTGACGACGGCGAGCTTTCCGTGCTGGTCGGGGACCTGATACATCGTGAACTCCTTTAAGTACTGCCGGTATCTTGCGTGGGGCCCACGGTAAAGTACCACCGGTTTGTTGTCAACGAACCGGCGGTACTTTAGTCTTGGGTGGTGACTTTCCAGCGAGCCCGCACCGACGAACAGCGCACCCAGCGCCGGCGCCAGATCCTGGACACCGCGGCCGCGATGCTGCGCGAGACACCGGTGGCCAAGCTCAGCCTCAACGAACTGAGCCGCCGCACCTGCCTGGCCAAGGTCAACGTGCTGCGCTACTTCGAGTCCCGCGAAGCCATCCTGCTCGAACTGCTCGACACCGAATTGCAGGAGTGGATCGGCGAACTCGATCGCACGGTGGGCTCGGGTACCGGGTCGGTGACCGAGCGTGGCGACGAGCTCGCCACGCTGCTCGCCACGTCGCTGGCCGCCCGGCCGGTGCTGTGCGATCTGCTCAGCGCCCAGGGCGCCGTTCTCGAACGCAACATCTCCACCGACCTGGCCATCGGCCACAAACATGCCGCCCAGCGATCGCTGAGCGCGCTCCAAGCCCTGATCTGCAGGCAGGTGCCCGAGCTTGGCGATACCGGGGCGGGCACGCTGATCGAGACGACTCTGCTGATGGCCATGGCCGCCTGGCCGTGCAGTCACCCTTCCGACGCGATGACCGCCGCTTACGCTTCCGATCCCGCGCTGGCGGCGATGCGGGTGAACTTCATCGATGTCGTGCGCCGAACCGCCGCAGTCGCGATCTCCGGTCTGATCGTCCGGCAGCACGATCGGCCCACCGACCTGTTTCGCCCATAACGTCGACCGGCCGGCGGCTCACCCAGGATCGCGGCAGTCAGCCCGCGCCGCCCGCCTCGGATCCGGCGGCCGCCGCGGCCTTCTGGTCGTGGTCTCGCGGGATCCGCAGAACCGTGGCCGGTGAGGGGTGGCGGCCCTTCTTCTTACCCGTGGCGATGACCAGACGGGCGGCCCGGGCAGTCTCGATCCCACCGAGGTCTGCGACAAGCCCGCGTACGACCTGTTTGGCCTACACCGTCGCCACGAGGCCTTCGCGGTGGCCCGGTCTGCGCGCTCGATCCAGGTAGGGCAGGACGCTCATCTCGAGCTGAACGGCTAGCTCGACGTACCCACAGCGCGCAGCGCATAGCTCGAGTCCACCAGCGCTTTCCACCGGTGTTCGGTCCGTGGCGCCTTCCAGGAGTCGACGGCGTGTTCGCGGTGGGGGTGAGCGGGGTGGTGTAGTGGAGTCCGAGAGCGTCGGCGACGCCCGGTGCCGGTGCTTGCAGGAGGAATTGCCGCAGGGCCGAGACGCGGCCGGGATGGCAGGGACGCCGGCCGATGGAAGATTGCCGGCCGAACGTTCCGGGCCGGAGCGGTTGGCCTGCGCGCGGGCCCGGGAACAGTCAGTGGGCCTTCGGGTTCGCCGCAGTGCGCTTGTTCGTGCGCTGGTCGATCCGATCGTGGACCAGGCTGGCGATGCGCGACATACGATTCCATCCTTGCCGAGTGATGAGGGGAATTCACACATTGATGACACGGCTCTGGGGTGTCACGGGGATCGCACTGACAGTGATGACCGTGGCCTGCGCTCCCACCAGCTACCCTGCTGACGCCATCGAGAACGCGAAAGTCGGGGACTGCGTCTTCCGCGAATCCGGTGCCTACGAGGAGAGTTACAAGGTTGTGCCGTGCGATTCGCAGCCGGATGACGACTTGGTCGACAGGATCCTTCAGATCAACACCGGCTACCACAGTGACGACAGCTGCCCGCGCCACACAACGTCCTACCTCAACACCCGCAAGGAGACCACCCTCTGCTTGTCGAGCTACGGTTCGTGGAAGTTCAACAACAAGCCGCCGCCATGATCGAACATATGCCGGGTCAGCGGACCGTTATCGTCGCGACGCATCGTCTGCACACGATCATGGCCGCTGACCACGTCGTCGCCCTGAGCGAAGGCCGGTGGTCGAGTCCGGGAATCCCTGGGCGCTCACCGAGCGTGGCGGTGCGTTCGCACGCAGGTTGAAGCGCCCGCTGAGCTCTGGGATCGACTGTGCCGCAAGGGTGCTCGTTCACCGGTCCAGTTGCGGCATCTGGCGGTCCAACGCCGCGAAATGACGCCGGGTCGCGAACCATTCCGCGCAGGTGATCGAGCACCACGCGGCCAGCCCGGCACCGGCCATGATCAGCACGGTGACGCCGATCGCGTTCATGACCGCGGCGATCGGTGGCCTCGGTGCGTCCACCGGGTCGCCGGATCGGTTCAGCCACACCGAGATTCGATCACCCTTGTCGACCGTGCGACTGACCGGCACGGTGGCCACGACCGGCCCTGAGGCACCGGTCCAGGTCACCTCGGCCTGCCGGATATGTAGTGAAGTGTATTCGGGCCGGTCCAGCACCAGTGCCTCGACGGCAGTCGTTTGCGCGTGCTCGACACGGATCCGCGCGGCGTCGTCGGAGTAGGCGACGCTGCCGACCGCACCGGCCACCGGCACCGCGGCCAGCACGACGACGACGGCGAGCAACCGCACCGCGGCGCCCAGCCGATCCGGCCATCGCATCAGCGAGTTGGTGTTCCACGGGCGGCACCGCCACCAGCGCGCCACGCGCGAGAACACCGCGTCGGTCCGGAATGTCGACGACGTCATCGCGATCACTCCCTTGCCCGGGCCAGCAATTCGGCTATCCCCTGCTCGATGCCCGCGCTGATCGCGTCGATATCGGGGGTGGTGTCGTAGTCGCCGGTGATCCCGAAGACGAGCTGATCGTGATAGCTGAGGATGGCGATCGTTGTGCGCAGGCGCATCGCGATGGGGATGCAGGGCAGGATTTCCAGCACCTCGCGTCCCCGCAATGACAGCACCCGGCGCGGGCCGACGACATTGGTCGCCAGGGCGGCGACGCTGCGCTGCGGGAAGTGCCCGGCCAGCTGGAAAGCTCGTGCCACGACCGCGTGGGGTAGCCATTCAGCCATCGCCAGCACCGATTTCTCCGCCTCGGCCTCGCCTTTCGCGCGGTGCCGAGCGACGCGATCGTGCACGGTGGCGAGCCGTTCGACGGGATCGGTGAGCTCGATCGGCAGGAAGGGCATCATCACCGAGACACGGTTGTCGGCGATGTCTTCGGCGCCGGGCGGCCGGACGGACACCGGAACCAGCACCCGCAACTTTCCGGCCGTCGGCTCCTCACCGCGCAGGGACAGCACCGCCCGATAGGCCGACGCGATAGCGGCCAGCACCACATCGTTGACCGTGACGCCGAAGACCCCGCCGATCTCGCGAGCTTCGGTCAGCGACGCCCTGGCGACCGCGAATCGCCGCTGCCTGCCGATGGGACCGTTCAGCGACGACGATGCCGTCGGGGTGAGCGCCGCGGTGACGACCGGGACCAGACCGCGCACCATCGAGAAGGCGAGCCGAGGCACCGTCAACGGCAACCGGAGAGTGCCGGCCACGCGGCCGGTTCGCGAACTGCGCTGTGCCGTCACAGGTTTCCGGTCACCACCCGGCGGCGGATCACAGAGCCGTTCGAACAACGCGATCCCCGAAACGCCGTCGACCATGCTGTGGTGGGCTTTGAGCAGCAAGGCCCAGCGTCCGCCGGCCACATGCTCGATGACCACGCATTGCCACAGCGGATGATCGCGGTCGAACCGCTCCGCCAGTTCGGTGGCGACGAGCTCGCGCAGCATCGGTTCGTCACACGGTTGAGGCAGGGCCGTCCACCGGCGGTGGTGAGCCAGTGCGAAATCGGGGTCGTCCTCCCACACCGCGGCCTTCAGCTCCAGCGGCGAAGTGCGGACTCGCTGCCGGAGACGTTCGTTGCGGTCGAGCGCGTCGGTGAGGATGGCGTCGAACTCCGCGCGGGTCGGCGCCGGTCCCGCCACAATCGCGACGGCACCGATGCCGAGGCTGATGTGCCGGTCGGTGTCCTCCAACTCCATGAACCCCGAATCCAGAGGATGCAGCTCAGTCATCAGATCGACCTCGAAGTAGACGATTGGGTGGGCCGGTCACCGCGGCGGGGACCTACATCAATCCTCACGCCGGGCGGTCGGGGACGGTAAGAGCAGATGGTCCATCGCCGACTGCCGAACGGCTCTGCCCTGCGGCCCGTCACATACGCTGTGCTGCCGCTCAGTGTCGTGAACGGTAAGGAGTACCGCGTGCCCCCTCGTCCTCGCCGTCAGCCCACGCAGGATCGAGCCGAGGCGACCCGGAACCAGATTCTCGACGCCGCGCCGGAGCTGTTCGGGGAGCGCGGGATCACCGAGACCTCGACCAACCGGATCGCGGTGGCGGCCGGCGTCAGCATCGGCACGGTGTACCGCTACTTCAGCGACCGCTCGCGATGCCGGGCTGGTGCGAGCGCTGATCACGGGCGTGCAGTTCTACCGCAGCGGCCTGCCGAAATCGAGCCGCGGCTGCGGGTGATCAAGATGCCGGTCATCTGCTCCTCGATGTCCGGAGGTGGCGTCGGCGAAGTAGCGCACGGCGCCGCTGGCCGTGACCCGCACGCGCCAGTCGCCGGTGCGGAAGTAGCCGGCCGTGGCCAGCGTTCGGTCGAGTCCATCCAGGTCGGTCGGCATGTTCGGCGCGAGGGGCAGGGACCGCGACCAGCTCGCGGTGGTGCGGGCGGAGATCGCGCCGTCGTCGGCGTGGTCGCAATAGACCTCGCTGCTGTAGAGATCGGCCGCGGCGTCACCGAAGTCGAGCCGGGCGATGACATACAGCTCGCTCGTCGCCATGAGAGTTCGGGGGCGATATCGGAGAACTTCAGTTGTCACCTGAGAACCTCACATCCTTGGGGCAGAGCGTTTCACGGGCCCCGATCCCACCATCCGCAATCGACGGGCAAATAGAGGATAAAGTCCCTTCGAATCAGGCCCTATTCCCATCATCGGAACTGGTCAGCCTGGTCGGCGGGCGTCTGAGGTGTCGTCGGCGAGGCTGATTTCGAGAAAACTGTCGAGGGTCCGGCGAGGGGTACGCGGTGGCGGTTCCGTGCGCGCACAGCCGATTCGCACCAGCACCTGTGGGTAACGCTGTCCGACAAGTTCGGCCACCTTGGCTCTGGCCGATGGAATTTCCACGACGTGGGAGATGGCGCAGGTCGAGAGGCCCTGCGCCGTGCACTCGAGCAGCACGGCCGAGAGCGCGCGTCCACAGTCGAGCAGGTCGGTCGCCGCATCTCCGGTGGTGGACAGCACCGCGACCATCGCCTCATCATTGCCGTCTCCGGCCGGACCCGCTGTCCCCGCCGGGAATTCGCGCCCGATCGGTATGCGGGATCGGTCGAGGGTGGTCGGCAGCACGGCGGCGGGCAGGCCGGCTCGGCCCGCGTCGGGGCCCGCGGTCCACCAGCTCAGCTCCGCTTGGTACTTGGGGTCGTAGCGACGGAATCCGGCGGTCATCGCCGAGATCTGGTGCAGTGCGGCCGACGCGGCCGGGTCGAGAAAGGTTGTGGTCGTGCCGGATCGGCCGGCGATGAACTCCAGAATCTGGGACGTGGTCTGCCAACCCGACGGCTCCGACATCGGCATCCGGTCGCTATAGCGCCGTTCGATCGCCTCGCCGAGTAGTTGTTCCGGTTCGGTGGGGTCGTGCGGGCACACGGGTTCGAGCGAGGCGAGGTGGCTGCGGACGGCCGGGTCAGGGAACGTGGTCACCCGGGTCTGCCACCCCGCCGCACCCCACGCGACTTCGGCGTGATTCAGCATCACCCCGGCCCCGACCACGCCTTCGCGGTTGAACATGTCGGTCGCGGGGAGCAGCCGCTCGGGGTCGACGGACAGCGCCGCGGTGGTGCCGTCCCACCGCCAGCGCCACGGTTGACTGTTGTGCAGCGACGGCGCGCGCGAGGCGTGGCCGAAAACGGTACGGACAGTGTCGATGTCAGGGCTGGAGCTGCTGGTCATCGGATACCTCGTCCTCTCCGATCATCAGGTCCTCGATCCGTCGCCGTGGCGTTTCGGGAGGGAGGTCGGCGCTGTCCGGCGCCCATCCGACGCGCAGGAACGCCTGCGGATAGATGGTGTCGGACAGCAGGTCGTTGCGGATCTCCGCGCGCTCGGCGGCGACCTCGAGCGGTTCGGTGAGCAGGCAGGTGGCGAGTCCGATTCCGGTCGCCGTCAGCAACACGCTGCTGATCGCCTCCCCCGCGCGCAACCGCGACAACCGATCGTCGGCACCGGTCCCGATCACCAGCAACTCGGCGTGATCGGGTCCGCCTGCCGGATCGGTGAATTCGGCGGCGGCGTACGCCCGGGGCGGGAAGTCATCGGCAGGCCCGCCGGGCGGCACATTGCGGGCGGGGACGCCGTCGGCGCTGCTGTGCCTGCCCGACCACATCGCGAGTTCGAACCGATAGGACTCGTCGGCGGCGTGAATTCTGTCCGCCTGCCGGGCAGCGGCCTTCACCCGTTCCCGGTCGCCGATCCGGCGCACCACCGCACCCAGTACCGCGGCCCGCTCGGTGAACAAACCGAGGTAGCCGGGCGGGACCGGCCACGAGGTGTAATGGCGCCGATCGGTCCGCCGGACGGTGATGGCCTTGCTCAGCTCGATGTCGAGCGCGGTGGGCCGGTGCGGTACCAGGGTCAAGGCCGCCAGGTGATCCGGTGCGGCGGGGTCGGGGATCCGGCGGATCACCGGCGCCCAGCCCATCGCCGTCAGCGCCACCGACAGGTGATGCAGGGCCGCACCGCAACTGATCACGATGTCGCGGTAGTCGGGATCGGTCGCGGGCAGCGCGCGGCCGGTGTCGAGATAGAGGTGAATGCTGTGGTCGGCGACGCGCCAGCGCCAGGGCTGCACATTGTGCACGGACGGGGCGCGCCCGGACAGCACCAGCGCCGCCTTCACGGTGTCGTCGTCAGGCAGTCCGCGTTCCATGGGTGTCCGTCCTTCGTCGAAACGATCCGTCCTCCCACGATCGCAGCAGCGCGAGGCACGGATAAGGGCACGACGACCCCGTTCGGAAGGACTTCAGGTCACCCGTCGGCCTGCCATGCAGCACTTCCTGGGCGTGGCCGGGGCGAGCAGGCTGAGAAGGAGCCGTACCCCCACAGGAAAGGTTCGATCATCGTGTTCGATCTGCATGGACGCAGCGTCGTCGTCACCGGTGCGGCGCGCGGCATCGGCGCGGCCGTCGCGCACACCCTCGTCAAGTCCGGCGCCGGGGTCGTCGTCGCTGACATACTCGACCGGGACGGCAGGTCCACCGCGGCCGAACTCGGCTCCCAGGCGGTGTTCCGCCATCTCGACGTCACCGATGAGAACAAGTGGCGGCACGTGCTCGACGACGCCGAAGCGACGTTCGGGCCGTTGGCGGTGCTGGTGAACAACACGGGCATTCTCGACTTCGGCGGTGTGGAGTCGGAATCACCGGCACAGTTCCGCCACGTCCTCGACGTGAAGCTCGTCGGCGCCTGGCTCGGTATGCACCGGGCCGCACTCGTGGTCCCCGCCTGACCGGCGTACCCGGTTTTCCGGTCGATTTCAGCACACCGCACCGGCGTGGACACCGCGGGCGCACGCGCCGAGTCCGTAGCGTCGGCCTGCGATCAGCCCACCAGCCAGAAAGGCCGACCATGACTCAGTACAGCGAGAACCCGCACCTGGTGTCGTCCGCCGCGGTGGTCGTCGGAATCGACGGATCGGACGGATCCGCCGCCGCCGTGCGCTGGGCAGCCCGCACTGCCGCCGCCCGCGAACGCGCGCTGCACATCGTGCACTGCACCGCGCCGATCGCCGACCGCACCCCGCGCAGCGCCTACGACGCGTTCATCTACGCCACGATGCAAGACATCCGGCTCGCCGCCGAACGCGTACTGACCGAGGCTCGCGAGCAGGCGCACACCATTGCCCCGGCGATCACCGTCACCACCGAGCTCGCCAACGGCAATCCGGCCCGGACGCTCATCGCGGCGTCGGCGCACGCGCATCTGGTCGTCCTCGGGGTCGCGCCGTGGGCGGGCTCGATCGCCCACCTGGGGTCGACGCTGCTCGCGGTGACTTCCCACGCGCAGGGCGCGGTCGTCATCGTGCGCGGCCCCGACCCGGACAGCCGGACCGGACCGGTTGTGGTCGGTGTCGACGGCAGTCATGTCGGCGAGCCCGCCATCGGCGCCGCGTTCGCCGAAGCGTCGCTGCGCGGAGTGGAACTGGTCGCCGTGCACGGCTGGAGTGATCTCTCGGGCGGCGAATTCGGTGGTGCCAGTTACCTATCGGTGCCGATCGCCGACTTCGAGACCGCCGAAGCGGCACTGCTGGCCGAACGGCTCGCCGGTTGGACCGAGCGATTCCCCGATGTCGTCGTGCGCCGTGAGGTCGAGGTGTACGGACCGCGCGAACGGCTGGCCGAATGGTCGCGAACCGCGCAGCTCCTGGTCGTCGGCAGCCGAGGGCGGGGCGGGTTCCGTGGTCTGCTGCTCGGTTCGACCAGCAACTGGCTGGTGCAGCACGCCGAGTGCCCGGTCATGGTCGTGCACCACGACTGACCCGGGCGATGAGGGCATTAGGTCCCCACCGAACGGGCGCAAAGACCGTCTCGGCAAATACCTGGCAAGGACGAGACTTGCTGGTATGAGCGATGAACGAGCCACCGCAGTCCCCGACCATCCCATGATCCGAGCGGCGATCCGCCTCGGGTGCCGCGCACCGTCGGTCCACAACACCCAGCCGTGGCGGTGGGTGTTCGACGGCACCCGGCTGCACCTGTTCCGTGACCACGACCGTCAGCTCACCGCCGCCGATCCGCATGCGCGCCAAGCGGTGATCAGCTGCGGTGCGGCACTGCACCACGTGCGGACCGCGTTCGCCGCGAAGGGCTGGCGCACCGACACCCTGCGGCTGCCCGACCCGACCCGGCCGGAGCTGCTGGCAACCCTCGAGTTCCAGCCGTGGCCGGACCCGCCGATGGGCGTCTTCCGCCGCGCCGACGCGATCACCCGCCGCTACACCGACCGGCTGCCGATGGCCGAACCCATCGGGTGGGGATCGGTCCGGCCGGCCCTCGACGATCTGGTCTCGCCGCACGAGGTCACCCTCGATGTCCTCGACGAGGACGCCCGCGAGCGCCTGTCGGTCGCCTCCGAGCAGTCCGCGGCCCTGCGCCGCTACGACATGGATTATCAGGGCGAACTCCACTGGTGGTCGGGTCATCCCAGCACACCGGAGGGGGTGCCGCCCTCGGCGCTGGTCTCGGCCTCCGAACAGGCCAGAGTGGGTGTCGCCCGGGCCTTTCCGAAGCCGGGCCCCTCGGCCAGACGCGGCGAACTGCGCGATCACGCCCGCCTGGTCGTGCTGACAGCGACGGAGGAGACACCGCCGACGTGGCTGCACACCGGGGAGGCGCTGTCGGCGGTGCTGCTCGAATGCACCGCGTCGGGGATGTCGAGCTGCGCGCTCACCCACATCACCGAGCTCACCGCGGGACGGCGGCTACTGAGCAGCCTGATCGGCCATCCCGGCATTCCGCAGGTCGTCATACGGATCGGGACCGCTCCCGACGACCAGCAACCACCGCCCACTCCGCGGAGGTCACTCGCCGAGATTCTCACGGTGCAATGACCAGACCACGACGACACAGGCGAAGGCGGCCACCGGATTCCGGTGGCCGCCTTAGTATTTCGCCGAGCCGTTCGCTGATCACAGTCTGCTGCGGACCACGATCGTCGGGATCTCCACCGAATGCAGGAGCGCGTTGCTCGTCGACCCGAGCAGCATGCTGGAGAAGCCACCTCGACCGTGGCTGCCGACCACCAGCAACTGCGCCGAAGCCGACTCGTCGAGCAGCGAGCGCACCGGCCGGTTCGCGACCACGATGCGGCGGACCGGCACGTCGGGATACTGCTCTGCGTAACCCGCCAGCGCTTCGGCGAGATCGGCCTCAGCCGATTGCCTGCCCATTTCCCACCCGAACGCGGGCAGATCCAGCGCGCTGGAATCGCTGAACGCGTGCAACGCGACCAGCTCCACCTTGCGCCGCGACGCCTCGTCGAAGGCGAGTTCCACCGCGGGCACACTGTTGGCGCTGCCGTCGACGCCGACCAGTACCGGCTGCGCCGCCGACACCGGATCGATCCCGGCCATGCCGTGGATCACCGCCACCGGGCAATGCGCGTGCTGGGCCACGGCGCGGCTGACCGAGCCGAGCAGACCGCGCTGAAACGCGCCGAGCCCGCGACTGCCGACCACCAGGATCTGCGCCGAGGTGGAGCGCTCGATCAGCAGCGGCGCGGCCAGCTCGAAACTCACCTCGGTGGTGATCGCGAGGTCCTCGTCGGGCACCGCGGCGCGGGCGACGCGCTCGGCCTCCCCGACGACCCGCTCGGCGTCGACGCGCAACCACTCCAGGTCCGCCTCACCCAGTGACATCCCGGGCCCGAACCCGGTCTGGACCGCGCCCGAGGTGAGAATGTGCAGTGGCAGGTGGTGCAGGGCGGCTTCGGCCGCCGCCCACGCGGCGGCCTGATACGAGCTCGCGGAACCGTCGACCGCCGCCAGCACCGGCCTGGGCCGGTGTTCGGCTTGGTGCTCGTCGCTCATCATCGCTCCTCTCGTCATCGCGATCGCGTGACGATCGCGCTCTCGACATCGAGCATCGTCGGGTCCGGCCCGCCGTATCAGGGGACAAGGTCATCGCGCGACCGGGCCGATCGGCCCCGGATCGGATCGGAACGCCGCCACCCCGGTTGCCAGCGTGGGGAACAGCCGATCGGGACCGATGCGTTCGGTGAGCCCGCTCGCATCGAGCTCCTCGCGTAGATCCTGTTTGACCCGCGCCATCGCGAAGACGATCCCGCGCGAGACCAGCTCGGCACGCACCTGTTCGACCGCGTCGAGCGCGGTGAGATCTACTTCGACATTGGCCTCGGCGCTGAGCACGAACCAGCGCACCGGTTCCCCGCTTCGCTCGCGCCACCACCCGACGGCGGCGAGCGCCCGCTTGCGGAAATCCTCGGCGTTGGCGAAGCACAGTGGCGCGTCGTAGCGGTAGACCACCAGTCCCGCAACGGGTTTCGCGTCGGGGTAGTCGTCCACGTCGTGCATGCCCGCGAGACCGGGAACGAATCCGAGCACCGCGTCGTGCGCGCGGGCGAGGCGGCGTAGCAGGTCGAACACCGACAGGGCGATCGCGACGAGAACGCCGTAGAGCACACCGAGCACCAGCACGGCGAGCACGGTTCCCAGCGCGAGCACCAGTTCGCTGCGCCGGAAGCGGGCGATCCGGCGGAACTCGGCCACATCGATCAGCCGAAGCGCCGCGTAGACGACCAGCGCGCCCAGCGCGGCATAGGGGAATCCGGCCAGCACGCCGCCCGCGCCGAACAGTACGACCAGCACCGAGGCGAGAGTCACGAGCGCGTAGAGCTGCGTGCGCGCACCGAGCAGGTCGGCGATGGTGGTGCGGCTCCCGCTGCAGCTCACCGGGAATCCGTTGGTCAGCGCGGTGGCCACATTCGTCGCCCCCAGTGCCGCCAGCTCGGTATCGGCCTGCACATGGGTGCCGTGGCGCGCCGCGAACGCCCGCCCGGTCAGTGCGTTGTCGGAGAAGGCGACCACCGCGATGCCGACGGCGGGCAGCAGCAACGCGGACACCTCATCGACACCGACACCCGGAAACGCCGGCGTCGGCAGACCGGCGGGAACCGCGCCGATCACGCTGATCCCGAGCCGCTGCGGCGAGATCACCGCCACCGCGACGGTCGCGGCCAGTACCGCGATCAGCGGGCCCGGTGCGCGCGGTGTCCATTTCGCCATCACCAGGAGCAGGAGCAGGACCAGCACCGAACCCGCCACCGCGGCGGTCGCGGGATGCCACTGGTCGATTTCGGCTACGAACGAGCGCAATTGCGCGGTGACCGACGTCCCGGTGACCGGCACGCCCGTGACCTGCCCCAGCTGGCCGACGATCATCAGCCCGGCGGTCCCCGCCAGATACCCGACCAGCACCGGATACGAGAGCAGATCCGCGAGCACCCCGAGTCGCACCAGTGCTCCCAGCAGGCACACCAGCCCGACCAGCAGCGCCAGCGCCGCGGCGAGCGCCGCATACCGTTCCGGGTCGCCCGCGGCCAGCGGTGCCAAGGTCACCGCGGTGAGGAGTGCGGTGGTCGACTCGGGTCCGACCGACAGTTGTCGTGAAGTCGCCAGCAGCGCGTACACCGCCAGCGGGGCGACCGCCGCCCACAGCCCCACCACCGGCGGCAGTCCGGCGACCGTGGCATAGGCCATGACCTGCGGGATCAGGTACGCGGCGACCGTCACGCCCGCGACCACGTCCGAACGCAGCCACGCCCGTCGATAACCCTGGAATTGCCGAAGACCCGGCAGCACACGTGTCCACACCGTCCCAGCATTGTGCGCCGAACCCGGTGCCGAGACAGCTGAACGTCACCGGATCGGGACCCGGGTCCTTGTTCCGCGTGACCTTCGGCCCTGCCGGTGACCGGCCCGAACGCGCGAGGCTTTACCCATGTCCACCTACCTGCGACGATTCGACCCCCGTCGGTCCGTCCTGTGCCTGATCACCGGCTTCCTGGCCACGTGGGCGCTCGCAGGGGCGCTCGCCCTGATCACTGGGGCGCTGACGCTCGGACCGACAGCCGAGGACCGGTTGCCGTGGCAGAGCCCGATCCTGGCCGGGGTGCTGCTGGCACTCGTGGTCGGTCTGCCGATGACGGTCGTCACCCTCGATGCCGCCCGCGAGGACAAGCGCACCGCGCAGACGGCGATGATCGCCGCCTGCGCGCTGATCGGCTGGATCCTGTTGCAGCTGTTGATCTTGCGGGAATTCAGCTGGCTGCAGCCGCTGTGTGTGGTCCTGGCCGTCACGATCGCCACCCTCGGCGCCCCACCGCTCACCCACCGCTCCGCGATTCGACGCTGAACCGAGCCGACGATGATGCGCGAAGATGGGAGACAACAGCCCGACCGAGGCGAGAGCGAGTCAGCGATGATCACGGTGTTCCTGGTCGACGACCACGAGATCGTCCGGCGCGGCGTGGGCGACCTGATCGCCCTCGAACCCGATCTCGAGGTGATCGGCGAGGCCGGATCCTGCTCGCAAGCCCTCGCCCGCATCCCGGCACTGCGCCCCGACGTGGTCGTGCTCGACGTCCGATTACCCGACGGCAACGGCATCGAACTGTGCCGTGAACTGCTCTCGACCGAACCCGAGCTGCGCTGCCTGATCCTGACCTCGTTCACCGACGAACAGGCCATGCTCGACGCCATTCTGGCCGGTGCGAGCGGCTATGTCGTCAAGGACATCAGAAGCCTGGAACTGATCAGCGCCGTGCGCGAGGTCGGCGAAGGCAAGTCATTGCTCGACAATCGGGCCGCGGCCGCCCTGATGGCCAAGCTGCGCTCGGAAGCGGAGGAGAAGACCGGCCCGCTGGCGACCCTGACCGAACAGGAACGCACGCTGCTGTCGCTGCTGGGCGAGGGTCTGACGAACCGGCAGATCGCCGCGCGCATGTTCCTCGCCGAGAAAACCGTCAAGAATTATGTGTCCCGGTTGCTGACCAAACTGGGTGTCGAGCGCCGGACCCAGGCCGCGGTCATGGCGGCCGACCTGAATCGGGAACAGCGCAGGTAACAGCCGTCGCCACCCACCCCCGGCGTGGAAGAATGCGCCCTATGGACAACACGTCAGGGGCCAGTGGCCGGGCGCCGGTGACCGAGACCCTGTCCCAGCTGCGGTTGCGTGAACTGCTCGCCGAAGTCCAGGACCGGATCGCCCAGATCGTCGATGTGCGCGACCGGATGGACCGGCTGATGGAAGCCATGCTCGTGATCACCGCGGGGCTCAACCTGGACAACACCCTGCGCACCATCGTGCACACCGCGATCGAACTCGTCGACGCCGGCTACGGCGCACTGGGCGTGCGGGAAACCGAGAAGAACAGCAATCAGCTCGCCGAGTTCGTCTACGAGGGCATCGACGATCGCACCCGGGTGCTGATCGGCGACCTGCCCCGCGGGCACGGCGTCCTCGGCCTGCTCATCGCCGACCCGAAACCCATTCGGCTGTCCAATCTTTCCGACCACCCGTCCTCGGTCGGCTTCCCCGCCAACCACCCACCTATGCGGACCTTCCTCGGCGTGCCGGTGAAGGTGCGCGACGAGGTGTTCGGCAATCTGTATCTGACCGAGAAGGCGGGCGGTCAAGAATTCACCGAAGACGATGAGGTGGTGGTGCAGGCGCTCGCCGCCGCCGCGGGCATCGCGATCGAGAACGCCCGGCTCTACGAACAATCGCGCGTCCGCCAGCAGTGGCTCGAAGCCATCCGCGATGTGGCGACCGAACTACTGGCGGGCAGCCCGTCCGCCGACGTGCTCGGCCTGGTCGCCGAACGCGGACGCGCCCTCACCGATTCGGCCTGCACATTTCTCGCGCTGCCCGAAGACCCGGATGTTCCCCCCGACGAGATCACCGAACTGGTCGTGGTCGCCGCCGCCGGGATCGATGCCGGCAGCCTGATCGGCAAGCACATCCCACTCGAGGATTCGCACTCGGCCGAGGCGTTCCGGTCCGGGCGCACCGTCGCCGCCGACTCCCCCACCCAGACCCCGATCTTCGACTCGGTCGACGATTTCGGGCCGGTCCTCACCTTGCCCCTGCGTGCGAACGGCTCGGTCACCGGCGTCCTGACCTCGGTGTTTCCCGCCGGTGCGGCGCAGCTCAGCGCGATCGACCAGGCGCTGATGACTACCTACGCCGACCAGGCCGCGGTCGCGTTGCAGCTGGCCGACACCCAGCGCCGGATGCGCGAACTCGACGTCTATGCCGACCGCGACCGCATCGCCCGCGGCCTGCACGACCACGTCATCCAGCGCCTCTTCGCGGTCGGCCTGTCACTGCAGGGCACGATGCAGCGAGCGAGGTCGACCGAGGTGCGCGGGCGTCTCGACGAGACCATCGACGACATTCAGGCGATCGTGCAGGACATCCGCTTCTCGATCTTCGACCTGCAGAGCAACACCACCACCGACTCCTCGACCTATCGCAAACGCCTGCACGACATCATCACCGATATGACCGACGAGATCGGCCTGCGCACCACGGTCCGGCTGGCCGGGCCGGTCACCGTGCTCGAGCCACCGCTGTCCGATCATGTCGAAGCCGTCCTGCGCGAGGCGGTGAGCAATGTCGTGCGGCACGCGAAGGCGAGCACGGTGGCGGTGGAGCTCACCGTGCGCGACGAGGTGTCGATCGAGGTCACCGATGACGGGACCGGTATCGACCCCGAGATCGGCCGCCGCAGTGGCCTGGCCAATCTGGCGGCCCGCGCCGCGGAGATGGGCGGGACCTTCACCATCACACCGAGGCCCCAGGGTGGAACCACCATGCGCTGGACGGCACCGCTGGACTGATTTCTACGCGTGCACGTCCGCCATCACCCGGGCATCACGCAGTGATCGCCAGTAGGCCGACGGCAAGTCCGCCGAGCATTGCTCGGTCCGGTCGATTTCGCGCTGCAACAGCAACCCGTAGGTGAATGTCGGTTCGTCGGCGTTCTCAGCTTCCCTGGCGATCTGGACCAGGTGGTGTTTGGCCACCACCGCGTCCTGGTGCTCGCCGAGCAGATCTTGTATCGCGGTCATGCCCCCGCATGCCTGCGCGGTGCGCGCCGGCGCGAGATTGCGCACGCTCTCGAGGTAGTAGCGGGTGCGCCGAATCGCTTTGCGCAATGCGTGGATCGCCGCGTCGCGGGCGTCTTCCTCCCCCGCCGAGTCGACCGCACGCATGCGCGACCTGACCCGATCGAGCAACGCGCCGAGCACCACGGTGTTGTCGACATCGTCGATCCCCGCGACAACGCCGCCGCACAGCAATCGTTCCTCGGCCATCAGGTCCTCGATCATCGCGGGAAACCGGGCCGATCCGAGCAGGTCACAGGCGGCCATCCAGGCGAGTCTGGTTCGTTCCCCGAAGTACTCGCTGATCCTGGCGCGCACCGGTCCGCGGACATAGCGCGGACGCAGCACATCAACGGCGGCGTGCAATCGCGCCGACTGTGTCCGCAGCTCGTGGGCCGCGCCGACGCTGATACCGAACCAGCGCAGTTCCTCGATCAGTCTGCGCACCTCCGGCTCGGCATGAACGGTTCGCCGGTGTGCGCTCAGGACGCTACGGGCCCGCCGCGCCGCGATCACCATGGCGGGGACCGAATCCGGATCGTCGTGCGCCTCGACCGTGATCTGACCATCCAGGATCGTCTCGCGCTGCGTGTGCAGGTAGCCGGCCAGCAACGTGCTCACCGACGCGGGCTCGCGGACATCGACGGTGAGAGGGCTCTCGGTCTTCATCGCAAACCTGCCTTGCTGAGTGGGTGAACGGTTCTGTCTCCACCCTGCTCGCAACACCGTCACCCGCCCAGGGTCGTTCGCCCCCCGCAGGTCCCCGATCGGGGTGTTCTCGCCGACGACCTAGTTCCTCTCCGCACGGGCCATCTGACCCTGCTGCGCTGCGAAAGCCAGGCTCACAGTGGAGGAAACAGAAAGGCCCACATCATGTTCACTCCTGGACACCCGAACCGGCCGGTCGTCGTCGGCGTCGACGGATCGCAGCAGTCCCGCATCGCCCTGCGCTGGGCTGCCGAATACGCCGCGCGGCACCGCACCTCGCTGCAGCTCGTCTACGCCATCGATGTCCCGGTCGACTACGGGCCGGGCCTCGTCGGGCCACTCTACGATGCGGAACAGCTACGCACCCACGGCGAATCCATCGTCGCCGCGGCTGCGGCAACGGCCGCGAAGGTCCCCCTCATCGCCCGGACCGTCATCTCCACTGCCGCGGTGTCCGGTTCCCCGGTTTCCGTGCTGCGCGAGCGCAGCAGATCGGCGCGGCTGGTGGTCGTCGGGAGCCGTGGGCTCGGCGCAGTGCGTCGCACCCTGCTCGGCTCGGTCAGCACATCACTCGCCTGCCACGCCGAATGCCCCGTCGCGGTGATTCCGGAAACGGTAGCCGACACCGGCGCGGTGGTGGTCGGTGTCGACGGTTCGCCCTGCAGCGCCGACGCGATCGCGATCGCGTTCGATGAGGCCGCACAACGCGGTGCGGGTTTGGTGGCAGTCCATACCTGGTCGGAGTTCTACCGCTACGAAGCGCGCACGACCATGCAGACCGAGGCCGAAGCGGTGTTGTCGGAATGCCTGGCCGGCTACGCCGAGAAGTACCCCGAGGTGTCGGTCGAGCGCGTCGTCGCAGAGGAACTGCCCGCCGAAGCGATCCTCACCGCCTCCGCAGCCGCACAACTCGTCGTCGTCGGCAGCCACGGCCGTCGCGGATTCGCCGGCATGACTCTGGGCTCGGTCTCCCAGGCGGTACTGCACAGCGCCGAATGCCCGCTCATCATCGCCAGGCCCACCACCTGAAATTGAACTACGTGCGCTGCGCGGAACCTCGCCCTCGCACGGCGGGTAGGCGAATGCAATTGGGATGTCGATATCAGGGCGTGGACTCCGACGTTCAGGTAAGGATGGGTCATCCGGCGCATCCGCGATCGCGAAGGAGTCGTGATGAAATACGTGATCCTGATTCACTCCAATCCGCAGCCCTGGGGACATCCGACGGGTGACTACCTGCCCGAGTACCAGACGATGTCGCAGGAGCAGCGGGGTCAAATGAACTCCGATTTCGAGAAGCTGCTCGGCGAGATGCAGGAGAAGGGCGAGTTGCTGACGGGCGAAGCCCTCGGGGCGCCCGAATCATCGCGGCTGTATCGGTGGAGTGACAGCAAACCGCTGGTAACCGATGGGCCGTATTCGGAGGCCAAGGAGCATCTGGCGGGGTTCTTCCTCATAGATGTGGAAAACCGCACCCGCGCCGAGGAGATCGCCGCGCAATTCGCCGGCCCTGGCGAAACCGTCGAACTGCGGCCGACGATGTGGCCGGGCGGCGACGACCAGTGAGTGACCCGGTGGTGGAGGACGTGTGGCGGCACGAGTCGCCGCACGTCCTCGCTGCCCTGCTGCGCAGGCATGGTGACTTCGCAGACTGCGAGGACGCGGCCCAGGAAGCAGCCGAGGCGGCGGCGGTGCAGTGGTGTCGCGACGGGGTGCCTGCCAATCCACGCGGCTGGCTCATCACCGTGGCGTCGCGGCGATTGATCGATCGGTTACGGGCCGACCGCGCACGGGCTGGGCGCGAAGAGGCGGTGGCCGTCGCACAGCCCGGCGGCGCGTACATCGCGCCGTCGGCGGATCAGGCGACTGCCGGCGACTGCGACGACATGCTGCAGATGTTCGTTCTGTGCTGTCACCCGAGTCTCAGCCGCTCCTCGCAGGTTGCGTTGACTCTGCACGCCGTCGGTGGACTGGGAACCCGCGAGATCGCTGCCGCTTACCTGGTTCCGCACCGGACCATGACGCAACGTCTCACCCGGGCTCGGTCGATCCTGAGGTCGGCCGGTGCTGTGTTCGAGCTCCCGAGCGAACAGGACTTGCCCTCGCGCGTCACGTCGGTACTCGATGTGTGCCACCTGCTGTTCACCGAGGGTCACACCCGTTCTGCCGGTGGCGCACTGGTGGATTGGAGTCTGACCGGTGAAGCAATCCGGCTGACCCGTCAATTGCATTGTGCGATACCGGATCACGACGAGGTGGCGGGCGCTCTGGCGCTGATGCTGCTCACCCACTCGCGAGCGGAGACCCGCACCGAGAACGGCAACCTGATCCCGTTGGCGGAACAGAATCGTTCCCGGTGGGACCGGGACCTGATTGCGGAAGGTGTCGCAATTCCTGGAGCGGGTCCTGCCCCGCGGCCATGTCGGCCGGTTCCAGTTGCAGGCGGCGATCGCTGCCGTGCACGCGGAGTCGCCCACGTGGGAGAGCACGGACTGGCGGCAGATCAGCATCCTTTACGACATGCTCGACCGAGTGGGACCCAGCCCGGTGGTGACGCTCAACCGGGCCATCGCCATCAGCATGGCTTTTGGCCCGAAGCAGGGATTGGACCTGATCGCTCCCCTGCTCGACAACCCGTCGATGCGGCGTCATCACCGAACCCACGCGGTACGCGCACACCTACTGGAAATGATCGGCGACCGGACCGGCGCCGTCGAAAGCTATCGGAGGGCCGCCCAACTCGCCACCAGCGTCCCTGAACAGCGGTACCTCAACGATCGGATGCGTCGCCTCGCCGGCCGAGAATGACGCGGGTTGAGGTAATGGAGTCGAAACGTGCCTCGGGCCGGACAGGGGTGCCCACACACGCGGTATCGACGGATCCGCTACTTCTTCTGAGGAAGGAGTGCGTCATGCGCGCAGCGCAGTTCAGCCGCTTCGGCGGCCCGGAGGTTCTCGAGATCGTCGACCTGCCCGATCCCTCCCTGGACCGGAGACATACGGGGTTCCGGCAGTAACAGCTCGCCGGCAGTGCGAGCAGGCTCGGCGCCGAGTGTCGCCGGATCGAAGTGGGCGGCGAACTCCGAGAATCTATGGCGTTGGTCAGCGCCGAGATCGAGCCACAGGTTCCCGACCTGATCGCTGCGCTCGATCGGCGCAAGTGCGCGTAGTAGCCCTTGTCGTATCCCTCCACGATGCGCAGCATGTCCACCGCCTCACCGAGAGCGACGAAGCGAGCCGGGGTCGTGCACCGCCACCGACTCGCGGCGCCCGGATGCTCGACTCCTGCGGCTTCACCGTAGCCGAAATCGCCACCAGCGCAGTCATTCTCAGCCGATACTGTTGGTGCGACAGGTTCCACGTAGCCGGGCGGGAGTGGCTCGCCGACGGGGACCGAACGGGGGTGCAGAGGCATGCTGCTGCTGGTCAACAACCGGCGCCGGGATCTGTCCGGTGCCGAGCTGCGTTTCGCCAACTGGGTCCAAGCCAGCCCGAAACAGCCCGGTGTCGCGGTGCTCAACGTCGAGGTCCCCGGCCGCGGCCGCCGCTCCCGTCAGGTCGACGCTCTGGTCTGGACACCGCAACGTTGTATCGCCACCGAGATCAAGGGCTTTCGCCGGCGCCAGGACGGAGTGCTGGTGGTGCCACCGAACGGGCCGTGGCACATGGACGACGGTCGTGTCGCAGACCTGTACGGCAACGACACCGGCCACAACCCGGCCGAGCAGGCCCGCGCAGCGAGCCTGGCCACCAAGAACTGGATCACCGAGGTGACCGGCGAACAGTGTCTCGTCCACGGGATGGCACTGGTGATGTTGCTTCCGAGGCAGCAGGTTCCGCGCCTGGACTGCGCTCACACCCCACCGATGATCGACATCGTGATCGAGGACTACGGCGTGTGGCGCTACTACCTACACCTGGACCACGCCGAACCAGCCCGCTGGGACAGCGACCAGGTCGCGCGCGTGCTGACCAGACTCGGCCTGGGCCCGCTGTTCCAGAACAACCCGACCATCCTTGCCGACGCGCTCGGCGAACCGATCCGCAGGCGCGCATAACCCGGACACTTGGGCCGACTGCGGTGCGCTGTGGTCGGCCCCGGTAGTTCGGTGGGCTGCAGTTCGAGAGCGTTTCCTCGAGCGTGACAGGCGAGACCCGTCCATGTCAGCGCACGGCGAACACCGTCGACGCGTACGCGAGACCGATGCCCAGCAGCAGTACTATCGGGTTGATCCACGTTCGCCACCAAGTCGGCACAGCGACGGTGGCCAGCAGGTACTGAGCGACAGTATCGGCGGCGGGGGCGCTATCCGAGCCCGCACCCATGGTGTGGCATGGACTCGTCGATGTTCAGGTGTGCGCTGGGGCCGCCCAGATCGGTCTTCACCCAGCCCGGCGCTATGAGCAGCAACGTGCGCGGGTCGTCGCCGCGCGGCGAAGCTGAGCATCAGCTGCGAGAGGCTCAGGCCGAACGGGCTCTTCGCGGTACTTGTGCTGCGGCGGTTCGCCGACCGCACCCTGCCGGTACCACCCCGAATCGCGGAGCCGCGGTGAGGCTTTCGGCGACCGGCCTTCCGGTCGCCAGCGGTGACATCTCGACGATCGCGCCCCGGCAGCTGCGTCGCCCGCTCGGATCGGGGTATTCCACGGAGTGAAGGGCGGTGACGCCGGGTCGCTGTGCACCGTGGCATCACGATCGTCGGTCCGCTCATCGGGTCGACTCGCACGCGGCCGGCGGGCGGGCGGCACCACACGTATACCGGTGTAACCGGATTCGGAGACTGTCATGATTGTTTTCCTCGGCCTGGTCCTGCTCATCGCCGCGGTGGTGATCGGCACGGCGGGCGTGCTGAGCAACAGCGGACCCGCCCACACGCTCAGCGACGACTTCAGCCTGCTCGGCTACCACATCACCGCAACGTCGGGCACGTTGTTCCTGTGCGCGGTCGTGCTCGGAGCCCTCGGCATGCTCGGCCTGGTCCTGCTCACCGCCGGCGCGCACCGTTCGTCGCAGCGCCTGCGTCAGACCAAGGCCGATCTTCGGCTCGCCCGTCGCACCGGCACGAGCGGGCGGACCTTCCGTCCTTCGGCCGAACCGAAGGAGAAGGGGACCGTGCTCGCGAAGACACCGCGTAGTGCGAGCGCACGCCGCACCTGGCGACATCCCTTCGGTGAGCGCTCCGCCGACGCCGTGACGCACTGACCCGACCACAGCACGGCGTCGCAGAGGTCGAGCGGGCGTGGACCGATCGAGCCTACGGGTTCCGAGCCTGGCTCGGGCCCCGCCACCGAAGTCAACAGCGTCGAGGTCAACGCCGCCGAACAGTGTCAGAACAGCGGACCGAGACCGCAAGAGTGAACGTGTTGCGCAGTCCGGAAAGACCGACCTATCTACCCGCCGCTGCCGAGTAGAGCTTCTCGACCGCCGGCGTAGACGAAGCTGCGGGCGAATCGACTCAGCACTACCATTTGTTGACGTGCAGTACTGTGTCGAGCGGGGCGCGTTTGGCGAGCTTGAAGTCGGTGCCCTTCGTGTAGGCAACAGGCAAGAGCACACCCTGCCGAACACTCGGGGGAACTCCCAGCGCCTCGGCGACCTCTCGTTCGTACTCCAGATGCAGTGAGGTCCACGCAGACCCGAGGCCGCGCTCACGCAGTGCGAGCGCGAAGCTCCAGGCGGCGGGGAGCAGCGAACCCCACAGACCGGCCTGGTTCCCCTCCGGCAGCTGCCCACCCGGAACGTGGATCGCACCGATCACCAGCACCGGTACCTGCTCCATCACCTCGGCCAGATAGGTCGCACTCGAAGCCACCTTCTCCGCGGTATCGGCGTCCTTCGGTGGCTTCGCCTGCCGCACGGCCGCACCCGCCGCAGCGTAGGCGGTGTAGGACTTGCGGTAGTACTCCGCCACGATCTTCTTGGGCTCGGGATCGGTCAGCACGATCCAATGCCAGCCTTGCAGGTTACTGCCCGACGGCGCCTGGAGCGCCACCTCCAATGCGTCGGTGACCACCTCCAGCGGTACCGGCCGATCCAGGTCGAGACGTTTGCGCACCGACCGGGTCGTGGTCAGTACCTCGTCCGCGGACAGGTCGAGATGCGGGAACTCGACAGTCATACGTTCTCCCATCTTGCGCTCGGTATCAGGATCGCCCCGTCATATAGTCGACGGTGCGCATATCAAAGTATGCGAAGATCCCTTCACGGGCATCGCCATCCCCCAGCACACCACGAAATCGCTGTTCACCGATGCGATCAGCTCCGCAGGCCAGATCTTGCCCAAGCCTCGATCCGGCGCACCGCAGCTCCCGCCCGTCACACCACGCTCAACTCGGCAAGTGCGGACATTCCACCGATGCAGGCTTTCGAAATCATGTCGTGCCGTTGATCTTTCGTCACGACCTCAGGCCGTAGCCAAGCTGCTGAAAAACTGGATCGCGTTCTCGGCGGCCTCACGATCACGCATCGCGCGTTCGAGCAGCGGTTCGTAAGGAACTGCTTGATACCGAGCATCGAGGGCCATCCCCAGACCATAGGACTCAGCTCGAGCAGGCCCTAGCCGACATTACATAGTCGGCATGGGCGCGCGTTCAGTGTGGAACGGGCCCGCGGATCGTCCGACGGGCCCGCCTGGTCGATGTCAGACGCAGTGCGCGGGCGGGACCGGGCTCCAGCTGCCGATGCAGCCCGCCGCGATGTACGCGAGTAGATCGATTACGGCCGAGCCGGTCTGCAGGACGACCGGTTCGGCTGCGGCGGTGTGGCTGATGGTGGGCTGCGTCGGTGTTTCGGGCACGGCGACGGCGAGTCCGGTGGAGGCGGCGCCGAACGCGGCGACCGCGATGGCAAGGGCAGCAAAGCGTTTCACGAGCATGCGAGCGAGCCTAGTGTGAAACACAAGTATTTAGACATGGATCGAAACCCCCCGATTTCGGGGGGTTGCCCGTGCCGCCCACATCATCGCTGATGCCGCCCGCACCATGCCGCACACGTTGCGCCAGGTCGATACCGGCGATGAAACCCCGACCGAGCTCGGTGGTTCTTCTCATCTGACCTGTGCACTCAGGGCTCCAGCGAAATCGCCCGAACTCGAAGGCATCTAGCAATCGGCGGCGCCCGTCGAGGACACCCGCTCTGCACGATCGCCCCGGCGATTCAGGCCGACGCCTCGGCGATTTCCTTGCGTGCCCTTTCGGCGACCCCGGTCGGCATCGGCTCGTGCCGCAAATACCCGCGGGCGAACGACCCCGCCCCGTGGGTGAGCGATCGCAGGTCGATGACATACCGGCTCAGTTCGAGTTCGGGTACCTCGGCCCGGATATGGGTGAAGCCGGTATCGGCCTGCTCGGTGCCGAGAATGCGTCCGCGCCGGGTGGACAGGTCGCCGAGGACGGCGCCCAGCTGGTCGTCAGGGACCGTGACCCGCACTGCGGCAACCGGTTCGAGCAGCAGGGTCCCGGACGCGTCCGCCGCGTCACGAAGGGCGAGCGCACCCGAGGTCTGGAAGGCGGCGTCGGAGGAGTCCACCGAGTGCGCTTTCCCGTCCACCAGTGTCACTCGCACATCCACCAGCGGATATCCGGGAGTGACCCCGCGCGCGGCCTGCGCCCGTGCCCCTTTCTCCACCGACCCGATGAACTGCCGCGGCACTACCCCACCGACCACCCGGTCGACAAACTCGAATCCGGCCCCCGCAGGCAGTGGTTCCACCTGGATGCGGCACACCGCGTACTGCCCGTGCCCGCCGGACTGCTTGACCAATTTGCCGTGCCCCTCGGCTTCCGCGGCGAGCGTCTCCCGTAACGCCACCCGATACGGTTCCACTTCCACTCGCACCCCGAACCGCCCGCGCAACCGTTCCAGGGCGACGTCCCGGTGGGATTCCCCCAGACACCACAGCACCAGCTGATGGGTGTGTTCGTTGTTTTCCAGCCGCAGGGTCGGATCCTCGGCAACGAGCCGGGTCAGACCCTGCGAGAGCTTGTCCTCATCGGCCCTGCCCTGCGCCCGAACAGCCACAGGCAGTAACGGTTCCGGCAGCTGCCACGGCTCGATCAGCAGGGGTTTCCCGGTGCCGGAGAGGGTGTCGCCGGTTTCCGCGTGGCCGAGTTTGCTCACGAACGCGATATCGCCGGCGACGGCCTCGGTCAGTGTCTGCTGTTGCTTCCCCAACGGCGCGGTGACCCCGCCGACCCGGTCGTCGGCATCGTGCTCGGGTCCGCAGACGCGGACGGTGTCCTCGCTGTGCAGCGTGCCGGAAAACACTCGCACCAGCGATACCCGTCCCACGTACGGGTCCGACGAGGTCCGGATGATTTCCGCGGCGAGTTCGGCCGCCGGATCGCAGTCCAATGCGATGGGCGCGGTGCCGTCGCCGCGCGGCGCGGCCGACAGCGGGTGTTCGATCGGTGTCGGGAACCCTGCTGTGATCAGTTCCAGCAGTTCGAGCACGCCCAAGCCCTGCTCCGCTTCCTCAGCTGCCGGTGCCGCGAACAGCACCGGATGGAAGCTTCCGCGCACCACGGCTCGTTCCAGGTCGCCGATCAGGGTGTCGACTTCGACGGGTTCGCCGTCGAGGTAGAGGTCCATGAGCGTTTCGTCTTCGCTCTCGGCGATGATCGCCTCGATCAACCGATCGCGGGCCGGGTCGATCACCGCGAGCTGTTCCGCGGAAGGTTCGGTGCGCACCCGTTTCCCACTGCGATAGTCGGCAACACGTCGCTCGAGCAGTTCCAGCAGTCCGATCGCGGGCCGGTGCCCATCGGGAGTCTTCTGCCCGTAGACCGGCAGGTGCAGGGGAAGGACTGTGTCGCTCGCTCCCCCGGTCAGCAGTGCCTGACAGGTCTGCACCAGTTCCGCGTACTCCGCCCGCGCCGTGTCCAGATGTGTCATCACGATCGCCCGCGGCATCCCCACCCGCGCGCATTCGGCCCACAGTTCCCGCGTAGGCCCCGCTACACCCTGCACTCCGTCGGCCGCCGACACCAGGAAGAGGGCCGCGTCCGCCGCCCGCAACCCGGCCCGCAGTTCGCCGACAAAATCCGGGCATCCCGGAGTATCGATCAGATTGACCTTCACCTCGCCCCACGTCACCGGGACCACCGACACCTGCACAGATCTGTGCTGTCGCCGTTCGACCTCGTCGTAGTCCGACAGTGATGTTCCGTCCTCCACGCGGCCTGCGCGGTTCACCGTCCCGGTCGCCAACGCCAGCGCCTCCACCAGCGTCGTCTTGCCCGCACCACTGCTGCCGACCAACGCTACGTTCCGGATGCTCTCCGGTCGCTGCGCCGCGTTTGTCCGGTCCACCATGTCGCTGCTCCCTCGAGTCGGGATCCGGCTCCTTCGAGCTTCCCACCGCAGGTAGGGACACGTCCACGATTTCCGGGATCGATGCTGCAGCGCTCGATTCAGCGTGTGCTGACGCAGCCCACGTAGCGGCGCTGGTCGTGGACGACACCGCGACAGCCCGCCGTGCCGACGTTGATGTCTGCGGTGTCGTGCCGGATCGCGAGCACACGGACTCGGCCGGGCACGTCGACGCCGTGGCGCCTCCTTGTCGCCGCTGAAACCGTCCACACCACAATCGAAACCGGGCAGGACACCGCCTTCTACACCGGCAAGGTCGCAGTGGCCTCGTTCTTCACCACCTCCCCCACCTCACCGCCGACTCGGCAGTG
The DNA here is from genome assembly GCF_053608345.1 of Nocardia sp. NPDC055050. NCBI lineage: Bacteria > Bacillati > Actinomycetota > Actinomycetes > Mycobacteriales > Nocardiaceae > Nocardia > Nocardia sp. NPDC055050. The sequence goes on along the minus strand of NZ_JBSGVG010000011.1, from coordinate 157,292 downwards.
GTCTCGGGCACGGACCTGCCGATTCGGGGCTGGTGTTGCATGCGTCGCGATTCGAGGTCTGCACACGGCCGGAAAGCGACCCGCGGCCCGTCCGCACCGAATCCGCCTGCTGCGCGTTTGGCGATCATGTCCACGTCCGGCGCGCCCGTCACTTCTGGTTGAACTCAGCGCGCTCCGGCAGTCCGGCCGCCCACAGCGCCGCGGCGATCAGCGCGGGCTGACCGAACAAGCGGAGCAGGCGTTTGGCGTCCGTGTCGAGGCCGAACGCGGTGGTGCCCTCGACGTATTGAGCGATATTGCCCGGGAAGATCGCGATAAAGAACGCGGCAAGTGCGATCCCGGTTATTCGCCGCTTGCGTGGCAGGCCCAACAGCGCGAGGCCGAATCCGATCTCGGCCACACCGGAGCCGAGCACCGTGAGGTCGGCGTCGAGGGGGAACCAGTCGGGCACCTGCGCTTGGAAATCACTGCGCGCGAATGTCAGGTGCGAGACGCCGGCAACCGACATGACACCGCCGAGTGCAAGCCGGGTGAAGCGCTGTGAGGGGCGCTCGGACGAAGGGCTGGTGAGTGAGAACATTGGTCCTTCCGATTTGGGATCGCACCTGACGGCCCATCGAGCGCGCCACTTGTGGCTTTTACGACTACCCAGGCGGATCAGTTCAGTGCGCCGTTGTAGTCCGGGAACTTGAAGGTGCGCTCGGCATGCCCGCCGGACAGGTCCGAGGGGCTGTTGCCGAAATTGGCGACGATCGTGTAGCCCTTGCTCTCGATATCGGCCCGGCTCGCGGTCTTGTACTCGGCCAAGCCGGAATTGCCCGCCGACAGTGTGGTCGGCGCGCTGCCGTACAGCGCGTCGACCGGGTAGCCGACCGAGGTCAGGTTCGCCTGCGAGTAAGCGTTGACCAGGGCAGGCCTGCCGGTGACGAAGATGATCGCGGCGCCGTTCTGTTTCGCCCAGGTCGCCAGGCCGAGCACCGGCTGGATCGCCGGGATGATCAGGCCGGTGTTGTAGGAGGTTTCCAGCGTCGTGTTGTCGATGTCGAAGACGATCGCGGGCCGTATCGCGCCGGGCAGCCGACCGGCGAGGTAGGTCTTCGCCTCGGCCACGACGGGGGTGATCTCGCCGATCCACTGCGCGTACGGCGGCAATTCGGACTGATTGCCTGACAACGAGGACGAACCGCCGCCGGACAAAGACGACGAACCGGTGTCGGCGTCCGCGGCGGGCAATGGCGCTAGGAGCGCGGCCGCGACACCGACGACGAGCGATGCAGTAACACGTTTCATCTCTCGCACGCTAACAGCGGACTGAGCCACGCAGCTTCGAAGTCTCGCGCAGTGGGACTGCTACGCGGGCGCGCCCGCTTGGTCGGCATCGACGCGCACAAGGCTGGTCGGCACGTCGCGCTGAGATCATGCTTCCCGCTACCACCCGGAGCATCGTGGTCGTGCTGAGCAGAACGTGATCGTCACGCGGCGGAACTTACGTCGGCGGCCGGTAGGTAACGTCCCTAGCTATCGCTTCGTCGATCTGCTCGGGGCTGAGCAGACCCACTGTATGCGACACGGCGGCACCAGCGGCCGCAGTTCGAATCGCGAGCGCTGCGGCTGAGACATCGTCCGGGACATCACCGATGACGAACAAGTCGTCCTCGCCGAACGCGAAATAACAAGCTTCCACCCGACCACCCACGCTCTCCACCATCTCCGTGATGGCCGCACGGCGCGCACTACCGCCCTGTGCCAATAGACCTTGTGCCCCCTCTTGGAGATAGCTGACTCGCCACAAGTACTTGGGCATACCCACCAGCCTCCTCGGCTCCAGACGATCTCGGCGAGACCGACCCTACGGGTCCGCCGCCCCACAAACCGTCCAGGACGAACGCCGTCGTCGCAACGATGCGGCAACGTAGCTGAGGCGATATCGGAAATCCAGAGCGCAACCGAACCAACTGCCGTACAGGAAGCTCTCGCCGAGGCGGACGAGGGATCCTCGGTAGCTGGTCGTTCGGCTGATCCCGAGCTCGGTAGCCACCGCATGCGATTCGACCCGTCGATGCTCTCTATCGCAGAGCGGCACGCGCGGTGTCGGCCAACCGACGATTGGTCACCCGCAACTGCCGTGCGGTGCTGGTGGCCAATGCCTGCGTCTGATCGGAATCGAGGCGGCCACACACGCGCCCCCAATGCACGGCGACTTGGTCACCGACGGCCACCTCCGTCGCGAGGTGATCGTCGTCGACCTCGGCGCGCCATAGCGCTGGACCGGACAACCGCAGCAGCGGACCGTCCGAGACCAACCGCCGACAGCGGACGGAAGCAGCCCCGCCTTCGCGAGCCACCACGGTGCCCCAGGTGATACGGCAACTGTCCAGGATGCGGATCGGGTGCTCGTCGGCGCCACGTCCCAGCAGGCGGGTCCACGGATACACGCCGAACACGTGGAATCCGTGGTTGGCGGCGGCTTCCTCGGCGAGATCGGCGTTCAGATACGACCAGTAGTGTCCGGCCATCGGCGCGATGATCGCGAGCAGTTCGGTGGTGAACGCGCCGGCGTCGAGGTCGGCGCCGATCCCGCCACCGAGCCAATAGGACTCGACGAGGCGCGCGTCGAGCGGATCGGCGATGCCGGTCAGTCTCGACATCGCCCGCAGGTAGGGCCAGGCTCCGGAGAACTGGCGGGCCAGCGCGCGGATATCGGCGGCCGAGCCGTTGTGCAGCGCCCGCGCGTCGGCGGGACCGCAGTAGCCGAGCCGGTTGGGCGCGTAGGCGTAGCGGGCGAACATCTCGGTCCCGTCGATGATCGCGCCTCCTGTCAGCAGATCCGCGGCAGTTGTTCTCCGGCAGGCAGATCCACCACCCGGGTACCGCCGAGGGCGGTGCGGGCGACCACCATGCCCGGATGGTCCTCGACGCACACACCGATGGCTTCGGCACGAGCACCCAGCGGATGCGCGCGCATCGCCGCGAGCACCCGGTCGGCATCCTCGGAGGAGACGAAGGCGACCAGCTTGCCCTCGTTGGCGACATACATCGGATCGAGCCCGAGCAGCCCACACGCGTCCCGGACCGCGTCCGGGACGGGCAACTTCCGTTCATCCAGTGCCACACCGACTTTCGCGACACCCGCGATCTCGTTGAGCGTCGCCGCGACCCCGCCGCGGGTCGGGTCACGCAGCACGTGCACATCGGCGCCGGTGGCCAGCATCGCGGCGACCAGGCCGTTGAGCGGGGCGGTGTCGCTACAGACGGTGGTGCCGAATTCGAGGCCCTCCCGGCAGCTCATCACGGCGACGCCGTGCACCCCGATGTCACCGCTGACGATCACGACGTCACCGGGACGGGCGCGCTGCGGGCGGATGTCGACGCCGGCGTCGATGATGCCGATGCCCGCGGTGTTGATGAAGATGCCGTCGCCGTGGCCGGAGTCGACGACCTTGGTGTCGCCGGTGACCAGCTTGACCCCGGCCGCGAGCGCGGCAGTACCGACAGCCTCGGCGACCCTGGCGATCTCGGCGAGTGCGGTGCCTTCTTCGAGGATGAACGCCGTGGACAGCACCATCGGCCGCGCGCCTGCCATGGACAGATCGTTGACGGTGCCGTTGATGGCCAGGTCCCCGATCGACCCGCCGGGGAAGGCCAGCGGTTTGACGACGAAGGAGTCGGTCGAGAACGCCAAGCGCACGCCGTCGAGGGTGAGCACCGCCGAATCACCCATGCCCGCTTCGGCGGCGGAGCCGAACGCGGGCAGGAACAGGTGCTCGATCAGCTCGCCCGACATCGCTCCCCCGCCACCGTGGCCCATCACGATGGTCGGTGAGTCGCGCAGCGGCATCGGGCACACCCAGCTGTCCATGTCGAGGCCGGTCGCCGCGTTGTCCTCACGCATGAGCCACCTCCGCGGGCAGGTCGAGGCGTCGGTACAGGTAGTAGGCCGCGCAGGCACCTTCGGAGGAGACCATCGTGGCTCCCAAGGGGTTTCGTGGGGTGCATTGTTTGCCGAAAGCGGCGCATTCGTGCGGCTTGATCAGTCCCTGGAGGACCTCGCCGGAGCGGCAGATCGAGGACTCGGCGGTGTGCAGGTCGGTGACCGCGAACCGGTGCTCGGCGTCGTAGGCGCGGTAGCGTTCCGAGAGCCGCCAGCCGCTGTCGGGGATCACCCCGATGCCGCGCCAGGCGCGGTCGGTGACTTCGAAGACGTCGGTGAGCATCGTCTTCGCAGCCGGATTGCCTTCGGCGCGGACCGCACGGGGATAGGCGTTCTCGAGCTGGTGTCTGCCGTCCTCGAGCTGGGTCACGGTGCGCCGGATACCTTCCAGGATGTCGAGGGGCTCGAAGCCGGTGACCACCATCGGCACTCCGTATTTGTCGGCCAGCGGCGGGTACTCCTCGGTGCCCATGACACTGCAGACATGTCCGGCGGCCAGGAAGCCCTGGACCCGGCACTTCGGCGATTCCATGATCGCGGCGATGGCGGGCGGAACGAGCACGTGCGAGACCAACAGCGAGAAGTTCTCGATGCCCAGCCGTTTGGCCTGATAGACGGTCATCGCGTTGGCCGGTGCGGTGGTTTCGAAGCCGATGCCGAAGAACACCACCTGCCGATCCGGGTTCTGCCTGGCGATGGTGAGCGCGTCCAGTGGCGAGTACACCACTCGCACATCACCGCCTTCGCTCTTGACCCGGAACAGATCGCGTTCGCTTCCCGGCACCCGGAGCATGTCGCCGAAGGAGCAGAAGATCACCCCGGGCTGCGCGGCGATCTCGAGCGCCTTGTCGATCACCTCGAGCGGGGTGACGCACACGGGGCAGCCGGGGCCGTGGATCATCTCGATCTCGTCGGGCAGCAGTTGGTCGATGCCGTGGCGGATGATCGAATGAGTCTGTCCGCCGCAGACTTCCATGATGGCCCACCGCTGGGAGGTGGCCCCGCGGATCTGATCGAGCAACTTCTTCGCCAGGTCGGGATCACTGAATTCGTCGAGATACTTCATGACGTCACCTCCGTGTCGTCGCCGGCGCCGGAGTCGGTCGCTGCCGGTTCTGCCGTGGGATCGGGGAGCCCGGATTGTCTGGCGGCGAGGGCGAACCCGTCGCCGAACTCCTCGTTGAGCACACCGAGGTGCTCGAATTCGGCCAGTGTGCGCAATGCCGATTCCTCGTCGAGGCGCTGGATGGCGAAACCGACATGGACCACTACGTAGTCGCCGATCGCCGCGTCCGGAATGTATTCCAGGCACACGTCTTTGTGCACGCCGCCGAAGTCGACGACCGACATCATGGTGCCGTCGCGTTCGTGCAGGCTGAGCACCTTTCCCGGGACTGCCAGGCACATCGCTGCTCTCCTTTCGCTCAACCCGCACCGGCGGCGAGTAGTTGTCCGAACGCGAGACCACCGTCGTTGGGCGGCAGTCGGCGATGGGTGATGACGTGGAATCCGTTGTCGCGCAGCGCGGTGCGTGCTGCCGAGAGCAGCAACGCGTTCTGGAACACCCCACCCGAGAGCGCGACGGTCGTCGGGTGGGGTGCGAAATCCAGAGCCAGGTCCAGGACCAGCGCCGCCACGGCGTGATGGAAGCGCGCGGCGATCACGGCGGCCGGGACGCCGTGAACGGCGTCGGTGACCACTGCCGCCACGACCGGGGCCGGGTCGATCACCGCCGGGTCCGCGGTGTGATCGAGGCCGAACCGGTAGGTGCGCGAGCCGGGATCCGCGGCGCGCGCGAGGGCCTCCAGTTCGATCGCGGCCTGGGCTTCGTAGTCGACGGCGTGGCGAACCCCGGCCAGCGAGGACACGGCGTCGAAGAGCCGTCCCATGCTCGACGTCGGGGTACACCCGAAGCCGGAGCCGAACTGGTGTGCCAGCACCGCGCGTTCGTCGGCGGGACAGGCGGCGACCGAGGCGATCGTGTCCGACCAGTCCAGTCCGGCCGACCACAGATGTGCAAGCGCCATCCGGTAGGGCCGGTGCACGCTGACGTCCCCACCCGCGAGCGGCACGTATTTCAGGTGCGCGAGACGCCGGTAGCCCTTGTAGCCGGCGGCCAGGACTTCACCACCCCAGATGGCGCCGTCGGGTCCGAATCCGGTGCCGTCGAACGCGATCCCGGTGACCGTGTCCGAGGCGCCGAGTCCGTGTTCGCCCATGACCGCGGCGATGTGCGCGTGGTGGTGCTGGACGGTGTGGACCGGACGGCCTTCGGCGTGGGTGCGCGCCCAGGTGGTGGAGCGGTAGCGCGGGTGCGCGTCGGTGACGAGCTGGGTGGGCGCTACCCCGGTCAGTTCCGCGAGGTGCTCGGCGGCGAAACCGAAGGCGCGCAGGGTGGCCAGGTCGTCCATGTCGCCGATGTGCTGGCTGAGCCAGGCGTAGCGGCCCTCGCCGACCGCGCAGGTGTTCTTGAGGTCCGCGCCGACGGCCAGCGTCGGCGGCACCGGGACCGGCAGGGTCAGCGGGAGCGGCGCATACCCGCGGGAGCGGCGCAGCGGCAGCTCGACACCGTCGACCACGCGCACGACCGAATCGTCACAGGGCGTCAGGATGCGGCGGTCGTGCGACAGCCAGCCGTCAGCGAGGGCGGCCAGGCGGGTGCGGGCGTCCTCGTCGTCGAAACAGATCGGTTCGCCACCGAGATTGCCGGAGGTCATCACGAGCACCCGCGGGACGGGCCGGTCGCCCGACAAGCCGAACAGCAGCAGGTGCAGCGGTGTATAGGCGAGCAGGACGCCCAGGTCGGGGTTGCGGGGCGCGACCGAAGGGGCCAGTTCGATGGTGTCGCGATCGAGCATGTCGTGCGAGTCGGCATCGGATGCCGCTTCGGCGGGGATGCGGACGGGGGCCCTGCGGGCGAGCAGGACGATCGGGCGTTGGGGGCCCGTGAGCAGTAACGCGGCGGTGTCGTCGACCTCCGCGATCGTGCGCGCGGTGCCGAGGTCGGGAACCATGACGGCGAAAGGCTTGTCGCCTCGCCGCTTTCGGCCCCGCAAGGTGGCCACGGCGCGCTCGTTCGTGGCATCGCAGGCGAGGTGGTAACCGCCGATGCCTTTGACCGCGAGAATCCCGCCCTCGCGCAACAGGTTTCGCGCCGAGTCCAGCGGCCCCTCGGCCGATGAGCCGGAAGGACCGAGGTAGGACAGACGCGGGCCGCAGTCCGGGCACGCGATGGGCTGGGCGTGGAAGCGGCGGTCGGCGGGGTCGGTGTATTCGGCGGCGCAGTGGGCACACATCGGAAAGTCGGCCATCGACGTGCGGGACCGGTCGTAGGGCAGTTCGGCGATGATGGTGAATCGGGGTCCGCAGTTGGTGCAGTTGATGAAGGGGTGGCGATAGCGCCGGTCGGTGGGATCGGCCAGTTCGGTGGCGCAGTCCGCGCAGATCGCGACATCGGGTGAAGCCAGGGTGCGGCCGCCACCGTCGCGGGTGGTGTCGGCGATACGGAATCCGGTGCCGCCGCGCAACGCGACGATGCTCTGGTCGACCGATTCGACGACGGCCAACGGCGGTGGGCGCTCGCGCAGGCGTCGCGCGAACTCGTCCAGATCGGCGGGGGCGCCTTCGATCTCGATGATCACCCCGGCGCTGTCGTTGGCCACCGACCCGGACAGGGACAGTTCCGCGGCGGTCGTGTAGACGAAGGGCCGGAAGCCGACGCCCTGCACCACCCCGCGAACCACGAGGCGCCGACGTTGCCGGTCGGCGGTCATGACTGTTCGCCTCGTCCGAGCAGATTCAGCCCGGCCAGTGCGGTGGCGGCGCCGGCCTGGTCGGTCTTCTCGACCGCCAGACCCATGTGGATGATCACCCAGTCCCCGGGATGCACCGGATCCTCTTCCAGCAGACCGATGTTCACCTTGCGGTTCTCGCCGGAGACCGTGACCAGGGCGAGTTGCCCGTGGTATCCGTCGAGGATCTCCACGACCTGTCCGGGGATACCGAGGCACATGGTTCACCCCTCCGATCGGTTCGACGGCGCGACGGGCCCGTTCGAGTCGGCGACCATCGCGGTCGGATCGGCGACCAATCGCGCCAGAACCGCTGCGACCGCCTCGACGGCAGGATCGACCGCGGCACCTACCGGGCCGGACAGGCCGATGCCTTCCTCTACCGAGTCGACCTGGCAGCCGACGACGACGGTCGGTGGCAGGGTTCCGCCCAGCGCGCGAACGCTCGCGAACACGGCGTCGGGGTTCATGGCGTGCGCGTCGAGCTGCGCCGCGCCCGCTGGGCCGGGTTCGGCGTGGAAGACCGCGAGAGTACCGGGTGCGCCGCGGTCGGGGACGGCGTCGACGAGCACCAGCGCGTCCCACGGATCGAGCAGGTCGTAGGCCAGGTGCATGCCACGGATGCCGTAGTCGACCACGCGCACGGTCTCGCCGTGCGGCGGTAGTCGCCGCACCACTTCGGGTCCGAAACCGTCGTCGCCGAGGAAGATGTTGCCGATCCCCGCCACGAGCACTCGCGGCGTCATCTCACATCCGGCGGATCTTCAGATAGCGCTGGACATCCGGTATCGAACGCACGCCGAGCACTGCGGCGGCCACAGCCACCACGGCGGCCAACGCCACCGCGAACATTCCTATCGTCGTCATGATCGACCTCTTCTCTCATTCTCGTGGGCTGTCGAGCGGTTCGATCTCCTCCGGGGCGAAATACAGGTACCGGCCGTACCATTCGTGCAGGTCGGCGGCGGGGTCGTCCTCGATGACCACGCCGACGTGGGATTGCCCGTCGACATCGGCGTGCACCGAGACGACCTTGGCGGTGCGCCCGTCGTAGAACAGGTCGTGGGCATCGGCGCGCCGAGACGGATGCAAGCGCACCCTTGTCCCGTTGCGGACCCGGACCGCGCCGACCATGATCGCGTCGGCATCGGGGCGAACAGCATTGTCGGCCAACGGGTCCCACCAGTCGACACCGTCGGGTACCTCAGGGATCAGCGCGGCCTGCTCGGCGTGCGGGTTCCGCAGGACACCGTGCAGCTGCTGCAATGTCTCCGGTGTCATCGCGTCGCAGCGGTCGATGATCTGCGCCGCCCGCTCGTCGGTCGCGCGGGCCTGGGCCTTCTCCTCGTCGGTCATGGTCATCACGCGCAAGGTGAGGATCTCGTCGATCTCGGTGGAGTCGAACAGCGGTCCCTCACTCTGCTCGGCGATCTCGGGGTGGTCGTAGAGAATGATGGGCGAGATCAGCACGATGCTGTGGTCACCGGGTGGCCCGGCCAGCACCGGGAAACACCGGTGCTGCGAGCATCGGGCGACGGCCGCTTCGGCGTCGGGCGGCGGTTCGAGCAGGGAAACGAACCGGGCGCCTTCGGTTTCGGCGATGACGTGCGCGCCGATCAGGGAGCGGGCGATGGCGTCGTGCTGGTCGGTCGCGGGGGTGCCGGTGTTGCGGAGGGTGACACTGAGGCGCAGAAAGCGCTCGTCACGGTCCACGGTCAACTCGACTTCCCCGTCGAGGTGCGCGCGGTGTCGGACCAGTCGTCCGGCCGGTGCACCGTCGGGGCCGGGAATCGCCTCGTGGTCGGTGCCGGCCGGAATCGTCAGCCGCGCAGTCCAATCGGTCAGCGGCAGCGGACCGATCACCTGTTCGCACTCGACCGCCTCGTCCCAGCTGATCCACGATCGGCCTTCGGCGACGAGCTCGGCGACCGGTGTGTGCCCGGCATCCTCGACGGTCCGGCGCTGCAACTGCAGAAACCGTACGGTCAGCGTGACCGAGGCGGACTCCCCCGCGTCGAGCAGACATTGCGCCGACAGTTGCGGTTCCTCGCCGAGTCCGGTCGCGGCCGCCCCGGTGGGGCCGAGGACACCGAACTGCCAGCGCGACTGGTTCTTTCGCGAGTTCGCCCGGTAGGGGTACAGCAGGTAGCCCTCGTACAGCACCGCGTCGGCGACCGCGCGCGCCCTGGCCTGCGACCTGGTCAGCTCGATGCTCATGGGTCCTCCTCGGCGGTGTCGAGCAGGCGCAGTACCGCGTCGTCGAAGCCGAGCATCCCGTGGCTGGATTTGTACGCGGCGAGCGCGTCCAGAGTCTCGCGGTGCAACCGCACCCACCCTGAGTTCGGGAAGTTCGTGGCCATCAGGTCGTCCCAGACCGAGACCGGCATCGCGAACTTGTCCTCCCGGTCCCAGGGAATCTGCTGCACCGCGAAACCCGTGGCGCCCCGGATGAAGACAGTGCCGCTGAACAGGAAGATCAGCGGCACTGTTCCCTCCCGTAGGGCGTGCAGGTATTTGGCGCCGCTCACCTCGAAGTCGTAGGTGCACGGCATCGGCAGGTCCACTTGGGCACCGCCGTGGAAGCCGGGAACCATGGTGGCGCAGTGCATCCAGAGGAAGGAGCGCTGGGTGTCGCGCCAGCGTTCGCGTGGGCCGAACAGGTCGACCAGGCCCGCGCTCTCCTCGTCGGTATAGCTACGGCGGTGCGGTTCGATCCGCACCTGTGCGCGCAGGGCGATGGCGTGCACCGGTTCCTCACCGAGCGCCGCGATGCCGATCCGGGCCGACAGCGTCGGTGTGGCGGCGTAGGGCTCCGGCGCGATGTCGAGCACCGCGAAAGTCGTCGAGTAGGCCGGGCACATCACGCACCACCTGGTCGCGCACGCGCCGAGACCGTGGCGAAGAACTCGTCGAGATACCGGTGCACATCCTGACCGCCGTCGAATCCGCGCCACAGCATCCGCATCCGGCCGACGAATTCGTAGCAGGTGTCGATGGGCAGCAGCAGGCAAGCCGCCTCGGCGGTGCCCCGCTCGGGGACCCGGATCATCAGTGCTTCGACGTCGGGGACCGCGACATCGATCTCGGGGTGCCGGTCGAGCAGGGTGCGCCACTGGTCGAGGGGCAGCTCGGATTCGGTGGCGCCCGCCGGTCCCGGATAGAACGCGACGGTGCGGCCCAGCGCCGAGTTCTCGAAGAAGAACGCCAGGCCCACCGGGATCTCGAGTGCGTCCCATTCACCGTGGCCGATGGTGAAGGTCGGGAAGCGCAGGTAGCGGTCGGGCACCGCGCGGTACCGCAGGACCGCGTTCTGGTCGGTGAACAGCAGGTAGCAGCCCCGGCACACGCATAACAGTTGGCGCCCTTCGACATTCACCACGTGCTGATGCTCTTCGGCGATGGCCTCGGCGCACATCTCACACCGCTCGCCCGCCGGGACGGCGGGTTTGCGGTCGACGGTGAGGCGGCGCAGCACTCCCAGCCCAGAACTCATCCGGCCACCCCCACGGGCACGGCCACCGAGAGCTCCCCGGCGCGTACGAGCACGGGCAGTGGTTCCAGGTGTCCTTCGCCGTCGACTCTGGCACCGGCGTGGACGGCGTCGTAGTGCGCCCGGCAGGTCGGGCAGCGCAGTACGGCGTCACCGACCGGGAAACCCATCCGACGATGCAGTGCCGCGCCGGCGAGCGAGTGGTCGCAGGCGGGGCAGTGATCGCGGTAGACGAACAGGTCATCACCGACCCGGCAGGCGAGCACGGTCTGCCCGCCGATGACGAAGCCGCCGACCTCGCCCGCACCGAGTTCCCCCAGCTCCGGAACCGCTATCCAGCTCCCGTGCTGCGCCTCGACCGGGTGGGCGTCGGCGTGCACCCGGGCGAACAACGAATCGGCGGAGATCAAGGCATCCGCCGATTCCGGTTGCGCAGCAGCCACTTCGATCGATGCGATTTCCGGCGCGGCGGCACGTACCGCGTCCTCTACCGCCAGTTCCAGGGTCACCGACGACGAGGGGCAGGTGCGACAACTTCCCGACAGTTCGAGCCGGACAACGCCGTCGGCCACGCCGAGCAGTTCCACGTCACCACCATGGGAGCCCAGGTAGGGGCGCACGCTGTCGAGAGCAGCGCGGACGCGAGTGTCGACGTCGTGCGGATGCAGGCCGTGCACCAGCAGCAGACTCGCGACCAGATCGTCGGCGACGAGCTGCTCACGAACGTCACCATCGACCAGTTCGAGCACGCGTGCCAGCCCGGCACCGTAGAGGTCGGCGACCTCACGCACCAGCTGCTCGGCGCGCTCGCGAGCGACGACGCCACCCGCCGAACTCGCGTCCAGCAGGGTCTCGATCCGGTCGCCTGCGCCGCGCCACCGGTCTGGGTCGAACGCCGCCTCGTCGTGCTCCCCCGGACGATCCGGCATCACCGTTACTCCCCGGTGAGTGTCTGGGTCGGCGAGTGGAGTTTCTCCAGCGACTTGCCGTTGCCGAGGTACATGTGCACACCACACGGCAGGCAGGGATCGAAGCTGCGCACGGTGCGCATGATGTCGATGCCCTTGAAGTGCTCGCGGTCGTTCTCCTCGAAGATCGGCTGGCCCTGCACCGCGTCCTCGTAGGGTCCCGGCGTGCCGAAACTGTCGCGGGGGTTGGCATTCCACGGCGTCGGCGGATACGGGTGGTAGTTCGCGATCTTGCCGTCCCTGATCACCATGTGATGGGACAGGACCCCGCGCACCGCCTCGGTGAACCCACAGCCGATGCTCTCGTCCGGTACCTCGAAGTGCTCCCACGTCTTGGTCCGTCCCGCCCGGATCTCCACGAGCGCCTGCTCCGCGAAGTGCAGCGCACTGGCCGCGGCGTAGGCCTGGAAGTAGGTGCGGGCGCGGTTGCGTTCGATGGTGTTGCTGCCGAACGCGGGGATCTTCCATTCGAAGCTGACCGGGCCCTTCAACGCGGTCTTGGGCAGGTTGATCTGCACACTGTGTCCGGTCGACTTCACGTAGCCGATGTCGACGAGCCCGGCCAGCGCCGTCGACCACAGCCGGGCCAGCGGGCCGCCGCCGGTGTCGAGGGCCAGATGGTCGGTGCCGTCGAACCAGCGCGGCGACATCACCCAGCTGTACTTGTCGTCCATGTCGCGCTTCTGCGGCTTGGGGTTGGTGTGCTGGTTCCAGGGGTGACGCCGGTCGACCGGATTGCCGAGCGGGTCGGTCTTCACGAACATCTCCTGGTCGTTCCAGTCGTCGTAATACGAACTGCCCAAAAGGATTCGGATGCCGAGATTGATGTCGACCAGGGACGTCGTGACCAGTTTTCCGTCGACGACCACGCCGGGGGTGACGAACATCCGCCGACCCCACTCCTCCATGTCCTTGTACTCGAAATTGCACACCTCGGGGTCCTGGAACGAGCCCCAGCAACCCAGCAGGGTGCGCCGCAGTCCGACCTGTTCGTAGCCCGGCAGCGCCTCGTAGAAGAAGTCGAAGAGATCGTCGTGCATCGGCACGACCTTCTTCATGAATTCGACGTAGCGCATCAGGCGCGTCATGTAATCGGTCATCAGCTGGATCGTCGCGACGGTTCCCACACCGCCGGGATACAGCGTCGACGGGTGCACGTGCCTGCCCTCCATCAGGCAGAACATCTCACGGGTGTAGCGGCTGACGTGCAGCGCCTCCCGGTAGAACTCGCCGGTGAACGGATTGAGCGCGCGCATGATGTCGGCGATGGTGCGATAGCCGTGTGCGTCCGAATGCGGCGCGAGCGTGGTCTCGGCCTGCGCGAGGACGCCGGGGTTGGTCTCGGCGACCATCTTCTCGCAGAAATCCACGCCGACCAGATTCTCTTGAAAGATGTTGTGGTCGAACATGTATTCGGCGGCCTCACCGAGATTGACGATCCACTCGCCCAGGTGCGGCGGTTTCACCCCGTAGGCCATGTTCTGGGTGTAGCACGAGCAGGTGGCGTGATTGTCGCCGCAGATCCCGCAGATGCGGCTGGTGATGAAATGCGCGTCGCGGGGATCCTTGCCCCGCATGAAGATCGAGTAGCCGCGGAAGATGGACGAGGTGCTGTGACACTCGACCACTTCACGATTCTCGAAATCGATCTTGGTATAGATTCCCAGGCTGCCGACGATGCGGGTGATCGGGTCCCAGGCCATTTCGACCAGGCTGTCGGGATCGATCCGCTTGTGTGACGGCTCGGGGATGATGGCAGTCATTCCAATCGCCTCCTACCAGGTGCGGGTGGCGCCGGATTCCAGCTTCTCGCCCTTGTGCCGCCATCGCGGCTCCTTGTCCACCGTGCGTCCGGTGATGTGGCGCAGACTGCGGATCACCGACCCGTACAGCCCTGATGCCGTCGAGGAGATCTTGCCGCCGGGCGGCTCGTCCATGAACGGCATGAATTTGTCCGGGAATCCCGGCATAGTGCAGCCGATACAGATGCCGCCCACGTTCGGGCAGCCACCGACGCCGTTGATCCAGCCCCGCTTGGGGACGTTGCATTTGACCACCGGGCCCCAACATCCCAGTTTCACAATGCATTTCGGGGAGCCGTACTCGTCGGCGAAGTCGCCTTCCTCGTAGTAGCCCGCTCGATCACAGCCTTCGTGGACGGTGGCGCCGAACAACCATTTCGGGCGCAGCGCCTCGTCGAGGGGAATCATCGGGGCCTGTCCGGTGGCCATGTAGAGCAGGTAGGTCAGCGTTTCGGACATGTTGTCCGGATGGACCGGGCAACCGGGCACGCACACGATCGGGATCCCGGCCTTGGATTTCCAGTCCCAGCCGAGGTAGTCGGGCACACCCATCGCGCCGGTGGGGTTACCCGCCATGGCGTGGATGCCGCCGTAGGTGGCACAGGTGCCGACCGCGACCACCGCGGTGGCCTTCGGGGCCAGCCGATCGAGCCATTCACTGGTCGTCATCGGCTGTCCGGTGGCGGGATCGTTGCCGAAGCCGCACCAGTAGCCCTCCTCGTGGAGTTGCTCGTTCGGGATGGAGCCTTCCACCACGAGCACGAACGGTTCGAGTTCACCCCGGTCGGCTTTGAAGAACCATTCGAGGAAATCGTCGGCGCCGCCGGTGGGACCGCATTCGAAATCGATCAGCGGCCAGTGCACCGCGATCTGCGGGAGCCCGGGAAGAGCGCCGAGCGCGATCTCCTCGATACTGGGCTGCGTCGCGGCGGTCAGCGCGACCGAATCACCGTCACAACTGAGGCCGGCGTTGATCCACAGCACGTGAATCAGGGCCTGTTCTGCTTTGATTGCTTCCTGGGTAGGCATGGGCTGCGCCACTTTCTGAAGCGGGGCATCGCAGGCTCGCGGGAACCTGCGGTGTGATCCTGATCACGCAAGTCTATGTCGCTGGTGAGTGATCCTCAATAGTTGCTGACCGCTGCCGCCGGAGCCAGTCGTACCACTGCGCCATGCCGGAACCGCTGGTCACCGAGAGGGGCAGGATCTGCGCGTGCGGGTTGATCGACGCCGCGTATTCCCGGCATCTGCCCAGGTCGAAGTCCACATAGGGCAGCAGATCGATCTTGTTGACGAGGACCAGAGACGCCGCGGCGAACATGTGCGGATACTTCAGCGGCTTGTCGGTGCCCTCGGTCACCGAGATCACCACGACTTTGCCGCGTTCACCGAGGTCGAACAGGGCCGGGCACACCAGGTTGCCGACGTTCTCGATGAACAGCAGGGTGCCGGGGGCGGGATCGAGGGACTCGAGCGCGCGGTAGGTCATCTCGGCGTCGAGATGACAGCCCGCGCCGGTGTTGATCTGCACGACCCGACAGCCCGTCGCCCCGATCCGCTCGGCGTCGAGCAGGGTCGCCTGGTCGCCCTCGATCACCGCGATCGGTATCTCGGTGGACTCGCGGATCGTGCGCTCGAGCAGGGTGGTCTTGCCCGCGCCGGGTGAGCTGGTCATGTTCAGCGCCAAGATGTCGCGGGCGGCGAGCCAGTCCCGGTTTCGCTGGGCCAACAGGTCGTTCTTGGCCAGAACCTTTTGCTCGAGGGTGATGGTCTCGGTGACCGGCAGATGCACGTGATCATCACCGTGACCATGGCTGTGCCGGTGCGGCTCGTGCTCGTGGCCGTGGCCGTGCTCGTGCTCGTGGCCGTGGCCGTGCTCGTGCTCGTGCTCGTGCTCGTGCTCGTGCGGGAGGGTGATCACCGCGGCGTCGTCGTCGCCACATCCACAGGTTGCGCACATTCTCGGCTCACTTCCATCGAGCGGATTCGGAGTTCGTGCCCGGCTCTGATCTCGACATCGGCGCTGCCGCACTCGCACAGGGCGATCGGCTCGAGCACGGTGAACTCGGCGCCACAGCTTCGACAGCCCGCCCGGCCGGGCACCACGTCGATCTCGAGGCTCGCGCCCTCGGCCAGGGTTTCCTCGGCGGCGAGCTCGAAGCAGAACTGCATCGCCTCCGGAACGACCGCGCACAGCACGCCCACTTCCAGCAGCACGCTGTGCACCCGTGCTCCCGCCGCGTGTTCGCACACGGCGTCGATGACACTCTGGGTGATCGCCATTTCGTGCATCGCAGTCTCGGTTCGTCGAGGGAGGAACCCACCGCTCAGGTTACTCCTGGGCAACCCTCCGACGCGATGGCCGGCCGACGGATGAAGGCTCAGCTGAGTCGGTGTTCAGCGAGCAGCGCGGCATCGCCGAGGATGTCGGCGGTGGGGCCGTCGGCGACGACTTCACCGGCGTCGAGGATGACGACCCGCTCGCAGATCCGTTGCGCGTAGGGCAGATCGTGGGTCACCACGAGCATGGTGGTGGGCAGCGACAGCAGGATCTCGGCCAGTTCGCGACGTGCCACCGGATCGAGGTTGGCGGCCGGTTCGTCGAGAACGAGGACCTCCGGTCGGCACGACAGCACCGTGGCCAGCGCAGCGCGGCGGCGTTCCCCGAGCGACAGGTGCGCCGGTGAACGCCCGGCCCTGTCGGTCATCCCTACCGCGGCGAGCGCCTCGCGGACGTGTTCGGCGAGGGCTTCGCCGCGGACACCGAAGTTGGCGGGACCGAACGCGACATCCTGTTCCACGGTCGGCATGAACAGTTGGTCGTCGGGGTCCTGGAACACGACCCCGACCCGCTGCCGGATGGCGCGAACACTGTTGCGGTCCAGCCGCACACCGCCGATGTGCACCTGCCCCGATGTGGCGGTGAGCACCCCGTTCAGGTGCAGCATCAAGGTGGATTTGCCCGCGCCGTTGGGCCCGAGGACGGCCACCCGCTCCCCCGGCGCGATCTGCAGATTCACCCCGTTCAGTGCGCCGGTCCCGTCGGGATAGGCGAAGGTCAGCTCGACCACACGCACCGCCGGCGCCGTCGGTTCGGTCACCGCACCATCCAAGCACCTGCGCAGACAGCGATCGCGGCGGCCGCGGGCAGGCAGCCGAGCAGCCACTGCCTGCCGGTGGCGGGCGGGGTGCCGACATCGGGCACGGTGCCGTCGAATCCGCGCGACAGCATCGCCAGGTGGACCCGTTCGCCGCGTTCGTAGGATCGCAGGAACAGGGTGCCCGCGCCGCGTGCGGTCGCACCGGCTTGGCGCAGGGTGCGTGGGTCGTCGCCGCGGGAGATGCGGGCCAGCCGCATCCGCGCCGCCTCGGCGACCAGCACGTCGACATAGCGCAGCATCAGGACCACGATCATGACGATCGTGCCGGGCACGTGCAGCCGCGTCAGCCCTTCGGGCAAGGAGCGCACGCTCGTCGTCGCGGCCAAGGTCAGTGAGATGCCCACGCCGATAGTGCCTTTCGCGATGATGCCCCACGCTGCGTAGAGGCCGGTCACCGACAGCGACAGCCCGAAGATGTCGGTGCGGGGTTCCCCGGCGGCGAAAGGCAGCAGGACCGCCAACACGACGAACGGCAACTCGATGAGCAGACGCGGCCCGATCCAGCGCAACCCGATTCCCCACCACCGCCACAGCGCCACCAAGCCCAGGGCATAACAGCCGTACGGCCACAACAACTCTCGTGGTGTCGCCACGACCGCGAACACCGCAACCACCGCGCACACGATCTTGACCTCGGTCGGTGCCCGATGCGCCGGTGAATTCCCCGTCAGATACAGCCGGTGGACCGCGGCGCTCACCTACTCCGGCTCCGCATCCGTCCGCGCCGCGACGTCGTCGCGCCGACCCCCGGAGCGCGATCCGCTTCGGCCGATCCGGACCACCGCGAACAGCACGGCGAAGGCGACCCCGACGCCGACCACGCCTGCCGGACCGGCCAGATCACTGTTGCCGTCAATCGCGTAGTCCGCCAGCGGAGAACCGGCGAACCGGTGTTCCTCGGCGCTGCGCGCGATGCACTCACCGTGCAGTTCCTCAACCCCGTTCACCTCGACCGTGGTGCACCCGCGTCGGGTGGTGGCGTCGAGCCCGTCGGGCTGTGAACTCGCGGCATAGGACAGCCCGCCGGCGACGAGTACCGCGGCCGCGGCGAACACCCACAGGAAACCGGTGAAGGACACCCGCAGACGAACGGGAGACGCCGACGTGGACACCGGCCCAGCGGCACGCAGAACATAGACCAGATCCGGTCGTGCGCTCACCACCACCACCACGGTGATCGCGGTGATGATGCCTTCACCGATCCCGATCAACGCGTGGGTGAAGAACATGTACCCTGCGACCGCCCCGACCGTGGAACCCGCGGCCCCGCCGATTGCGTACTCGAGGACGAAACCCATCGCGGCACACAGGGTTCCGACGAACGCGGCGGCGAATGCCACGACACCCACCCCCGTGTCGCTGCGCCGCCGCAGCAACGCTGTCCCGGCCCGAGCGACGAGGTATCCCGCGCCGACACCGATCAGGGCCATGTTCGTGATGTTGGTGCCGAGTGCGGTCAGCCCGCCGTCGGCGAACAGCAGCGCCTGCACGACCAGCACCACCGCCACGCACAACGCCCCGAGGTAGGGCCCGACCAGAATCGCGGCCAGCGCCCCACCCAGCAGGTGCCCACTCACACCGGGCAGGATCGGAAAGTTCACCATCTGGACCGCGAAGATGAACGCGGCCACCAGCCCGGCCATCGGCGCCGCGCGCTCGTCGAGTTCGGCGCGCGCCCGCCAGCTCGCGAGCCCGAGCCCCACCGCCGCGATCCCCGCGAAGATCAGCGACGTCGGCGCATCGACGATCCCGTCGCTCATATGCATTGCCACGGTGCTGCCGTTCACCTATCAGAACACTACGCCCTTTATCTGTCCAAGTGAACAGATAAAGGAATGTCCGACCGCGATATCAGTCCGGCTGCGACAGGGGGTAGATGCGACTAGAATTCGATGATGGAGCGCCGCAGCGAAGCCGCGCGCAGCCGTGGCGGGGGTGACCGCCGTTCGCCCTTCGACCGGTTCGTCGAACAGGCCGAACTGCGCGTGAGTCAGGCTCCGTTCTTCTTCATCTGCGCTGGAATCGTCACGGCGTGGCTGATCAGCTTGCCGTGGTGGACGGACCTCAAAACGTGGCAGGTTGCCATTCACACCGTTGCGAGCGTTTTCACGCTGCTGTTGGTGGTGCTGCTCGAAAACGCCGGCCGCCGCGCGAGCGAGGCCGCGCAAGAGAAACTCAATGTCATCGCCGAGGCATTGGCCGCGCTCCTGGAATCCTCCGCGTCCACTGATCCCGAACTCCGGGCGGCCGCGGATCGGCTACGAGAAGCTGTCGGGCTCGAAGAGCGCCACTGACTGGAGGAACCCTCGACACCCCCTCGAAAGGAAGCGCGCCATGACCTCAGCCACCGAATTCGTCGGCGTCCGCTATCTCGTCGATGACGTAGAAGCCGCCATCGCGTTCTATACCGGTCATCTCGGTTTCACCGTGCACATCAACGCCGCACCCGCCTTCGCCGACGTCATCCGAGGATCATTGCGCCTCTTGCTGTCCGGACCGGCAAGTTCCGGTGCGCGTGTCACCCCCGCCGACATCGCCACTCCCGGCGCCAATCGCATCCACCTCGTCGTCGAAGACCTCGACGCCGAGATCACCCGCCTCAGGAACGACGGCGTCGAATTCCGCACCGAGACCGTCACCGGTCCCGGCGGAAGCCAGATCCTGCTCGCCGACCCCGCCGGCAATCTGATCGAGTTGTTCCAACCCGCCGAGCACAGGCCCACGGCGCCAGAACAGCATCGATGATCTGGGCCTCGCGGTCGTGGTCCTCGAGGCGCTCGTCTACCTCGCCCGCCGCACGCTGATGCCCAGCGACCTCGATAGAAGTCGAATACTCGAACTGCGCGAGCTCAGCCGATGCGGTCGACACTGCGAAATCGGTTCAGTGCCAGCGCGCCGAGGACCAGCGCGACCAATCCGAACACCATGGCGGCCCAGGCCCCGACTATCCCGTTGCCGGTACCTGGGCCGCCCTCGGCGGTGGCCGCGAACCAGCTTCCCAGAGCCAGGCTGATCAGCCCTGAGACCAGCGTCAGCACTGCCTGGTTCCGGATGTTGCCGGGACCGTTTCGGCCGACCCGAGCCAACACACGGACGCCGAATACCACGGCGATCAGTCCTAGCAGCGCAGTCGAGGTGGGTCCGAGTCGACCGGAGGTCAGTCCGGTGGTGGCGGCACTGTGGTGGATCGAAGCTGTGGCTGGTGCAGCAACCGCGATACTTGCGAACAGCGCTGTTGCAACGACGGCAGGGAGATGGCGGGCGGACATCGGGTGCTCCTTCAAACGTTCGGTGGCTCGATTCCGCTTCATCATGTCCGCCTATTGCATCGCCGATCATCGTGCAGGCGTAGACAATTCGCGCTGCCATCGGTGCGGCAGCCGACTGCCGCAGCTGCCGTAGCCGCCGCGGAATTACTGCGTTCGTAGTAGACGATTGATCGTCTGTCCGCCGGATTTGCTGCCATGCGATTGCGGCTAGGGTGCACCCATGAGCAGGGCGCGGATCGACATCGCGGACGGGGCGGTCGCCGTCGCGGTCACGGCCGTGCTGCTGGGCACCGGGCTGAGTGCACACCGTGACCCTGCCGAGCTCGACGTGCTGGGCTATGCGCTGTTGACGATCGCCGGGCTCTCGCTCGCGATGGCCCGCCAGGCTCCTGTCACCGTTCTGGCGATGTCGGGTTCGGCTGTGTTGGGTTATCAGGCCACCGGTTTCGATGTCCCCGCGATCGGGTTCCTGGTCGCGGTCTACGCCACAGTCCGGGCCGGGCAGCGACTGGTCGCGGTGGCGGGTTCGATACTGCTCGTGCTCACGCTGCCTTTCGCAATGCTGCTCGCCCACCCCGACTGGGCTGTGGGCGAGGCATTCACCCATGCACGCGATGCGCTGCAACTGGCCTGGCTGGTCGCTGCCGGCGCGGCCGGCGAGGCGTTGCGCCAAGCCGAGCGGCGCGCCGAGGAAGCCGAACGCACCCGCGAGGAGACCGCACGACGCCGCGCGGACGAGGAGCGGTTGCATATCGCACGGGAACTGCACGACTCGCTCACTCACCAGATCTCGGTCATCAAGATCCAGTCCGAGGCCGCGGTACACGTCGCCCACAAGAAAGGCGAACACGTGCCCGAGACACTGCTGGCGATCCGGGAAGCCGGCCGGGAAGCGGCCCGGGAACTACGCGCGACATTGGAAGCCCTGCGCGAGGACGTCAACGCATCTCGGCACGGACTCGGCCACGTTCCAGAACTGGTGGAACGTGCTCGCGCAACGGGTTTGGACGCCACGTTGACCATCACAGGAGAAAACCCGACGTTACCGGCCGCGCTGGACCGCACCGTCTACCGAATCGTGCAGGAATCGCTGACCAACATCTCCCGGCACGCACACGCCGTGACGGCCTCGGTCCGCATCGACTACCGCCCCGACGCGGTGATCGTGCGCGTCGATGACGACGGTGGATTGCGGCCGGGCAGCGGGGCGGTACACGGTGTCGGCCTGCTCGGAATGCAGGAACGCGTCACAGCTCTCGGCGGGCGCCTGCACGCCGGGCCCCAGCCAGAACGCGGCTTCTCCGTCCACGCCGAACTGCCCGTTGATCCCTCATGATCCGTGTCCTGCTCGTCGACGACCAGCCATTGATTCGCAGCGGATTCCGGGCTCTGCTCGACCTCGAAGACGACATCACAGTGGTGGCCGAGGCCGCCGACGGAAGCGAGGCCCTGGCTCTGGCTCGCCAGTACCTACCCGACATCGCGCTCATCGACATCCAGATGCCCGTCCTCGACGGTATCGAGGCGACACGGCAGATCGCGGCAGACCCCGCATTGGCCGAGGTGCACGTTGTCATCCTCACCAACTACGGCCTGGACGAGTACGTCTTCCACGCTCTGCGGGCAGGCGCCGCCGGATTCCTCGTCAAAGACATTCTGCCGGAGGACTTTCTGCATGCCGTTCGCGTCGCTGCCCGCGGTGATGCGTTGCTCGCACCCTCGATCACCCGTCGGCTGATCAACCGGTACGTCTCTCAGCCGCTGAGCACCGACAATGCGACGAAGCTGAACGAACTGACCGGCCGTGAACGCGAGGCCGTCACCCTCGTCGCCCAAGGCATGTCCAACGAGGAGATCGCCGACCGTATGGTCATCAGCCCGCTCACCGCGAAAACCCATATCAACCGGGCAATGACCAAACTCCACGCACGCGACCGCGCCCAACTCGTCGTCTTGGCCTACGAATCAGGGCTGGTCGCTCCGCGAAATCTCTGAGGTAGGGCTCCAACCGCGATGCGCGATAGTTCGGCATTACAGGATGCTGGCGGACCCAACTGAAGAGGGATAGCGCAGGTTTCGAATGTTCCTGCCACCAGCGGTGCCGTACGCGGGCACAACCGCCGAGTGCCACATTGCGTCCTGTCGAAGTTTGTCTGCACTGATCAAGTTGCTCGTGATGTGGGTGCCGATGTCGGCCAGGGCATGACGGTCAATTCGGGCCACTGTTGGAGCCAGCGACCGGCCTTGGCCTCGTAGACGGTGCGCGGCGCGAGGACCGGATTGGGACGGACGATGAGGTTGAACACGTCCGACAGCCCGTGTGGGGCGTACACACGCCAACGCCCGCCAGGTTGTTCGAGGCGAACTCCCAGACAGCAAGTGGTGGCAGCGAAGGAGTCGATCGCATCCTCGGTGGACCGGTGGGCAGGACATGGCGTCCCGAATTTCTGCTCGTACCAGAGATGAACACGTGCCTCGTTGCGGATCTCCACCTCGGCGGGGATATCGGCGAAGACCTGCTTCGCCGACTGGATTACCGCGTCTTCGGCCTCCCAGGACAAATCAGCGGAGTCGAAGTAAAACAGGTCGTAGTCCTTGATGCCTTCGCCGGGTCCCCGGCCGGTGACTGTGTTCCAGACGGTCTGGAACAGGCAGCCCGCCGTGAGATACCAGCCGGGCAATTCCAGCGATGCCGACAAGGTCAGCACCTCCGTCAGTACTTCGTTGTGCGAGAGTGCCTCTCGGAATGCGTCGAGTTGTTCGTCGACAGGCAGCTGGCCGATCATCACCTATGCCTACCACCCGCCCCGGGACGCCACGCACAGTTCTTCGTTGTCCCCACGAGCACCCTCTCCCTTACCAATAGTCAACCGCCTCAATACAGCTCGATCCGCCGACAAGTTCGACTTGATGCATAGGCATCAACTCCACAAAACGCCCGCCGCGGCCGAGTTCACCGTCGAGCGCTCCACTTTGCACGGCCACGATCCACTACACCCGGTGCCATGGACCGAGAAGTCCATGTCGGCTTCAATCGCAGCCTCGCCCTGAGCGTGCACGCCGACTGCATTCACCGCTGCGAAGGGCCGGGGCCTGCGTGCCGGTCGAGAGTCTCGAGTGCGGCTGCCAAGCGGGCCGCGGCGTCCGCGGCGACCGGGCGCAGTCGCGCGTCGCTGGTGACCTCGACCATGAGCTCGGGGTTCATGGCTTCGACGTGGATCAGCTCGGTGTCGTGCGGGTCGCGGCGCACGACGACATTGCAAGGCAGCAGCAGCCCGATCTGGCGGTTGATGCCGACCGCCTGGTGCGCCAGAGGCGGGTTGCAGGCGCCGAGGATGCGGTAGTCCTCCATATCGTGGCCGAGTTTGGCCTTGATCGTGGCCGCCATGTCAATGTCGGTGAGGATGCCGAATCCTTGCTCGGCCAGAGCTTCTCGGACCGCGTCCACGGCGCGGTCGAAGCCGGTGTGCAATGTGGTCGACAGGGCGATGTCCATCACGTAATCACCTTCCTTGCGTAAGATTTCAGGAGAGTTCGGGTGAGCAGACGCCCGAGGTGATCCCCGCGCGGCGCATGAGCAGCGTGGCCGGGCACCAGCCCACCGCGCTGTAGAGCAGCAGGTTGGCTCCCACCAGTGCCGGGACGATCAGCCACCACGCCGATATCGTCGCGGCCGCCGCGGTGCCGACCAGGACCAGGGTCCCGGCCAGCAACGGCACCAGCCGGGCAATGGTCCAGCTTCTGCCGGTCAGCGGTGAGGTCGACATGGATCTCCCTTTCTCGGATCCGCCCTCGCCCAGGATGGTTCCCGGGTCAGGCCAGGGCGAGGAACAGTTTTTCGAGTTCGGCGACGGTCAACGGGTCACCGGACTCTTTTGATTCATCGAGGCATTCACGGAGCCCGGTGGCCAGGATCTTGAACCCCGCCCGGTCCAGGGCGCGTGAGACCGCGGCAAGCTGGGTGACCACGTCTTTGCAGTCACGGCCCTGCTCGATCATGGTGATCACCCCGGCGAGCTGTCCGTGTGCCCGGCGCAGCCGGTTGAGAACCTGGGCAATGCTGTCTTCGTCGCCGACCACGGCATTCTCCTTCATATCCGTCCGACCACCCACAATACCCCCGGGGGTATTACTGCAGGTGTGTCAGTGATGAGCGAAACTGATTCGCGGAAGCACCCGACGCATCCAGGCCGGTGACCACCAGGCCGCGCGCCCGGTGAGCCGCAGGATGACCGGCAGCAGGACCAGCCGGACGATAAGGGCATCCAGCAGGACCGCGACACCGAGGATGATGCCCATCTCCTTCGGCGGCAGCGGCTCGGCGAGGGCGAAGGTGAAGAACACCGCGACCATGACCGCTGCCGCAGCGAAGATGACCCGCCCGGAATGGGCCAGCCCTTCCACCGCCGCGGTCCGGGCATCCCCGGTGCGTTCGAACTGTTCTTTGGCGCTTGCCAGCAGGAACACGGTGTAGTCCATCGCGATCGCGAAGATCATGGCGAAGAAGAACACCGGACCCCACCCGTCGAGGAACCCTTGCGGGGTGAATCCCAGCAGCCCGGCGCCGTGGCCGTCCTGGAAGATCAGCTTCGCCACCCCGAACGCCGCGGCCGTGGAGCCGAGGCTGACCAGGGTCCCCAGGAGGGCGATCAGCGGGGCCTGCAACGCGACCAGCAGCAACACGAACCCCAGCACCAGAATCACCGAGACAACGATCGGCAGATAGTCGTTCAGGGCCTGCTGCAGATCCAGGTTCTCCGCGGGCGCGCCGCCGACCAGGGCTTGGTCGGGCAAGCGATCCCGCAACTGCTCCAGCACTGTTCCCATGCGCTCGTCGGAGGGATCCATGTCGGGCAGAGCCTGCATCATGACCCACCCGGAATCGTCGGCGGCAGGTTGCGCGGGCGTCACCATCGCGATTCCGGCGCCGGCCGCCGCCTTGACGGTGCTGTCGGCCTGCTCGGCGGGGGTGATGATCTGTAGCGCGCCGGGCGCACCGGCACCGAGCTGGCGCTGGACCAGCTCATAACCCTGGCGCACCGGTGCCTCGTCGGGTACCACCTGGATCGAGGGCATCGCGACCTTCAACCCGAGCACCGGCAGCGCCAGCACGATCAGCACACCTGCCCCGGCGATCGCGAACGGCCACGGACGCTCGTGCAGCAACCGGCCCCACCGGGCGAACCATGGCGAGCGGTGCTGCTGACGGGTCGCATACGGCAACGCCGCCGCATTGATCCGGCCCCCGAGCGCGCCGAGCGCGGCAGGCAGCAACGTCAGTGTCGCGGCCAGCACGAGCGCGACCGCGAGCATGATCCCCACCGCCATCGTGCGCACCGCAGGCGCCGGCACCAGCAGCACCGCCGAAAGGCTCACCAGCACAGTCAAACCCGACAACACCACCGCCTTGCCCGCGGTGGCCATCGTCTCGGCGACCGCCCGCCGCGCATCAGTGGTCCGGCTCAGCGCATCACGGAACCGGGCCACCATGAACAGCGCATAGTCGATACCCAGCGCGAGGGCGAACATCATCGCGAAATTCATCGCCCACACCGAAATCGGGGTCACCTGGTTCAGCAACACCAGCCCACCAGCCGAGGCCACCAACCCGGCCACCGTCAGCAACAGTGGCAAACCCGCCGCGACCAGCGAACCGAATGCGAGCACCATGATCAGGAGCGTGACCGGCCATGAAAACAGCTCTGCCTGGATCATCGCGTCGTGATTGGCCTTGTTGAAATCGCTCCACAACGCCGAGGCTCCCGTCGGATATACCTCGATGCCGTCACCTGAGAGCGCGGTCAACGCTGCCTTGTGCTCGTCGACAGCCCGCACCATGTCATCGGTCGACGCGTTCGCCCCCGCGATCAGAATCCCGGTGTGCCCGTCCGGGCTGATCGTCATCCCCGGTTGCGGGTCGATGACCGCTCCGAACCGGGAATCACCGGCGATTACCGCAGCCACCTCGCCCAGTGTTGTCTGCATCTGCAGATCGGAGACCCGCGCGGTATCGGAATGCACTACGACCTGCACCGCCGCCGAGGAATTACCACCGAAATGCTCCTGAGCCAACTCCCTGGCCTGCACTGATTCCGAACCGTTGGCCTGCCATCCTGCACCGGCCAACGAACTGAACACACTCGGCGCCGCAGAGCCCAGCGCGATGAGCGCCACCAGCCATATCCCGAACACGACCCGAGCGCGACCGGCCATCACGGACCCCAGACGTGCCAGCACCCCTGCACTCGTCTGCCCGGGCCCAGCCATGCCCGGCGGCCGCGCTGTCTTCGTCTCCGTCATGTTCCTTCACCTCTCGAGCACTAGGTCTTGTCCGAAGCCGAACTTATACCCCGGGGGGTATAGGTTTTCCCGGTCCACGTTATACCCCCGGGGGTATATAAATCGATGAGCTGTCCACCACACCCGATGCCCAGCCCTGGAACAGCCGATCCGGATCTCCGAGTTCGCCCGGTCCATCACCGGCGGTCTACGAGCACGTTCGCCGACTGTCCCGCGATTCCCTCTTAGCTGCAGCCACCTGCTATTGGTCGGCGGCGCAGCCTCGACGGCCGTCGAACTCGCCGAAGGCCTGGTGGTCGACGCCGAACGAACGCGCAGACCCGACAAGCAGGGAACTGCGACACGAGAGTCGGTGCCAGAATCTGGCGGCTGGACCGTGTCGAGAACCCAGCGGACCACAGATTCGGGTAAGCGACTACTCGTTCTTTCGGTCCCTGTGCGGAGAAGGCTCGGTGGTGCGGTTCGTCCTGGTGGTTCGGACCCTCCGGACCCAGGCACCCGAGCCGCCCGCACAGGAGGTGCGTGATGGCCCTCAACGATCTGATCCGGCGCAATGTCGCTGAAATTTCCGAGAATGAGCGCAACCGATTACGTGATGCGTTCATAGCGCTCAGCGCGTCGAAGCGATACCCCGATGGTGTGTCTTACTGGGACAAGCAGAATGCGATTCACCAAGCTACCCACGTGCATGGCACCCCGGCATTCCTGGCGTGGCATCGTGAGCTGTGTAATCGGCTCGAACGACTGCTCCGGGAGGTTGATCCCTCGCTGTCGCTGCACTACTGGGACTGGACAACCGATCCGACCTCGAGTGCCGATGGAGCCAGACTCTTCACCGCCGAGTTCATGGGCAGCGCGAACGGTGATGCGGGACGTCCTTTCCAAGACTTCGAAAGCACCGAGGGCAACGGTCACAAGCGGGTCTGGCGTGCCGTGCGGTCCGGGTTGCCAGCGGTCCCGACGGATGCCGCCCTCATCGGCACTGGCAACGAGGCGGCCGAGGCCGAGCAGTTCTCACGAATGCGTGAGGCCCTGCGACTGATGGCGCACGACGTCGCGCACAGCTATATCGGTGGAACCATCGGCCAACAACATTTTGCGTTCCACGATCCGTTCGTGTTCCTGCTGCATTCCAATGTCGACAGGCTGTGGGCGAAATGGCAGACCGCGCGGGGTAGCGCGTGGCGCAAGAATCCGGACCGGATATACGGTCGCGAGGGGACCGACCCGACGATCCTGTCGAGTATCCAACCGTGGGCCGGTGGCACCGGGCTGCGGCCGTGGGCACCTCCGGAAAATCAGCAGGTTGTGAAGAACTGCAGAGACCTGTCGGTGGTCGGTCCCCCGCTCTACGACACCAACGAAGGCTTGCCCAGTTCGAAGGCGGCGGCACTGCGGAGCGGGCCGAAGACATACTTCTTCGCAGGCACTCGCTACATCCGGGTCACCCGCGGCAACACCGGCGCCGGCACCATCGATCCCGGCTACCCCACGAACATCTCTGTATGGGGTTGGGGCAGCTTCGGCGAAGGCCTATTCGGACTGTGGGGTGGGATCGACGCCGCGTTGGATAGCGGACCGAAAACGTACTTCTTCGCGGGCACTCGCTACATCCGGGTCACCCGCGGCGACACCGGCCAGGGCGACATCGATCCGGGCTACCCCAGAAACATCTCCGCATGGGGCTGGGGCGACTTCGGTTCAAGCGGAATCGACGCTGCGCTGTCGAGCGGACCGAAGACGTACTTCTTCGCGGGCGATCGCTATATCCGGGTCACCCGCGGCGACACCGGCCCCGGCACCATCGATCCCGGCTACCCCAAAAACATCTCCGCATGGGGCTGGGGCACCTTCGGCAGGAACAGGATCGACGCGGCATTGGATAGCGGGCCGAAGACGTACTTCTTCGTCGGTGATCGCTACATCCGGGTCACCCGCGGCGACACCGGCCCCGGCACCATCGATCCCGGCTACCCCAAAAACATCTCCGCATGGGGCTGGCCGGCCGATTTCCGAGACTCTTGGGTATAGCCAGCCATGTCGAAACGACGGTGCCTTGTCCGTATTGTCAGTGCCTCAGCTGACACACCGCCCACCACGATTGTCCACTGGCCGACGAACAGATCGAACACCTCCTGTCGGTCGCGGCAACCAATGATCAGATCCACAGCTCGGTCCTCCGGAACTCAGCGCGCAGGCTCACCGACGCGGGACGCGGGACGCGGGACGCGGATTGCGGTGTGCGCATGTGGGGGCCGTGTTAGGTCTCGATTCCGCCGATCGGTCGACGGTAGAATCGTTGCGGCCGAAGCTGAAGCGGCTGACGGCGCGGGGATGACTGACCGAGCCGACGCCGGGGTTGTACACCGTTGCCGATGGCGTCCGAGGTCAACGGGTGAGGTCGGTTGTCGTATAGCGGGATTGGCGGCTCTTCCGTCTAGGTTCGAAGGTGCCTGAACCTATTCGAACCTCCAGATGAAAGAACCCGCGGTGACACCGTATGACGCACCCGCGAGTGCCGGCCCCTTTGAGCTGTCACGGAAAGTGTTCGCATCGTTGATCGTCGAGCGCGAAGCCGATCGTCACTCTGCACACAAAACGGACATTTCGCGGAACATGGCAGACAGCGGACTGCCGGGTGTCGGCGTGTTGAGCACGGACATTCCGGCCGTTGCCTCGCCGGCGAGCTGAGCCGACCCCGGTAACGCTTCCCATTGCCGTGCACCGGCGGCTCGCCACTCCCCCGTGATTGCCGAACCGTTTCGTTGAAGACGTAGGTCGACTGCATCTGCCGACGTCCGTACCACCGCACCCGAACCCGCCTCATCCGCATAGGGTGTCGTCAGCTTGACGTGTTCGCCGTTGATGGAGAACTCGAAGGCAATCGCGTCGAACGTGCCGTGGCCTCGCTCGAGACGAGCATAGTTGAGCTGATCGACCATGATCAGCAATCCGGCGGCTTGATAACTCTTCGTCGGATCTACGGTCACACTGGTCTCCAACACGAAATCATCCCGCACGGGAACGCTCACGAACGCAGCCGTCACCGAGCCTTGAAAATCGGTCCGCACATCGGAACCAGGCGCACCACAATGAGAAGACCGTCCCGTGTGTACTCCGGTTCCGTCGGCAAGTGAGCGGTAGCGAATTGTGGATACTTCGACCCATTCGTGAAATCAGCATCCAACGCGCCGCACGAACTGTTCGTCTGGTCGCCCCCAGCCACGAACTTCACGAGCACAACGCCACCGACGACGGCCGCAGACGCGAGGATCGCTGCAATCACCAACAACCGCGACCGGCGGCGTTGCGGCTCGCTCTGGTGTACCGGTTCGAACGACGCGGCACGAGTGAATTCGGGCGTGCGCGCCGGTCGCGCCGATGGTTGGGTTACCTGCCTCTGGTGGGGTTCGACGGAGGACGTGTCGGATTTACTCACATCGTCGGCGGGCTCGCGGATAGCGTCGGGCACTCGGCCCCCGGTCGGATACTCGGAGGCCAACGCTGTCGGACGGACATGCTCGGCTGGCGTCGCGCTCCCGTCCAGCAGCATCGTCAAGCGGTCGAGCAGCCTGTTCACGTCTGAACGGAAGGACTCGTGCGATAGCCGGATGGCGTTGCGCACGGCCAGGGACTTGATGGACGGCGGAAGTTCCGATCTACGCGGCATGTCGGCGCCGTCCACGAGCACCGGAATGACGCGGATGCCGCGTGCCAGCGCTGTCGCGATCTCTATTACGACGAAGTCACCAGATCTGTCCAGTCGGCGGTGGCCGTGCTCGTCCACGACCGACACCCAGCGCCGGCCGATCAGCGCGAGGAATACGTCGCTGACGCCGACGGCGTCGACGATCGCCTTCGTGAAGTCAACTCCTATCTCGATCGAGTCGATGTCCATGAACACCCGATCGGCGCCGAGTCGGTCAACGAGGCGTTCGCGAAGGTGGCGGGCGGTGCCTTGGGTGTCCTCGCGTCGATAGCTGAGGAATACGCGACCGGAAGCCTGTTGCATCGATGCCATACTCCGCTCCTGTGATGCAGTCCCGCACACCCGCCCCTGAACTGCTAGGGCCCCAGTTTATGCTGGAAGCACACAGTATTGAGAGTCATCCGTCGCAGAGCCGCACGACGTCGGACTATCAAGTCCCGCTGTGTCGGATTGTCCCCTTTCGTATCGGTGTGGCGGTCGGCATCGGGGCTGGATCGCGAGTCCATCGGACCGTCCAGACTTGATCTGCCGCGGTCCGGCCCCGAGTCCATCGGTCGTTTGTCCGGATGCATCGTCGATGCCGTCCGCGCCGCCGGTACCGAAACTGGACTCAGTGCCGTTGCCGACTGGACTCAACTGCGTCGGATACCTGCCCGACAGCTTGCAGGGCGGAAGTGACAGATCGAATGACTGCTAGAACCAGGTGTTGCAGGCACAAGACTGGCACCTCTTGGACGAGGGTCGGTGCCCCTCAGCATTGATCAACGCGTTCGAGGAATGACGTCAAATATGAACCGGTCCTCTGATCGCGACGTACTTGAAGTAGTTGGGCCAGCCGCGCAGAATCTGGTTGAGACCCACGATCACGTAAGGATCAGCAGGCCGTCATCGGTGACCGGAGGATGCGTGGACTACATCTGCTACATTTCGCGAACCAAGGTGGACAGTCTGCACGGGCAACTCGATCCGGAGCGCAGTAGCGAGTTTACCGAGCAGGTGATCTCCGAACAGTCGGGTGTTCGAGATCTCCGCATGGGTTTGTCCCTCGGCCATATTGTCAGCCTGTTCAACGGCGGCATGACCTACGGGCGGAAGAACGTGATCCAGCGGGAACGCAGGGTGAAGCTTGCCTATTTCGAGAAGCTCAGGGACGTACTGTTGACCATAGCTGCGGACCACGGCGACGTGCCCGATATCAGAGAAGCCATCTCTTCGGGACAGAGCGGGACATACTACTTTTACGATGGCCTCTTCCGGATTGAGATGCCGGTTGATAACCCCACTGCGGCGGACATTGTGACAATTCGTTCGTCGTTCGGCGGCCGCGACCTGCTCTTGGACTGCTCGCTGCGCTTCTTCAGCGAAGGTCCTGAGCCGGACGGAACCTTCCTGCTGCATTCGGGCAACTACCGCTTCTTCGGCGGCCAGGTGCAAATGAGGATGTCCACCGTCTTCGCACTACTTGGTGTAGATGGAACAGACGTCGTCGGAACTCCGCTCTACCTCCAGCTGTCGGGCGCTGATTTATCGCCCGGAGCGGCGCTGTAGGCGTGGTGTGTCGTGGAGATGCTTGATGTGCGCAAGCACGATCCCGAGGAGTACGAAGGGAAGGGGATAACCATCCGCGGCTGTCTGTATCGGATCGGTCCCCAGCTCGGCTCGGGTTATTCGAAGTTCGTCCATGTGCTGCGCAACGCCAGATCGGGTCTGCACCTGAATGTGCTCGCGATCTATCGTGACGCCGACTCGGGCCGACAGGAGCTGGGCCGTGAACTGGCTGTCAAAGCTCTCGACGACCTTATGGAGGGACAAAGGGTGGTGCCCAGTCTCATGGAGGTCGATCTGCCGGGCGGAGTCGCGTACATCCAGGACTACATAGGCCCCTATGAACCCGCGCCGAGTCAGGACATCGTGTCTGCGGAGCGACTCATGGTGGCCGGTGAATGGTTTGAGGCCGCCGATATGTTCTCGCGTGTTCTCGAGACGCGGCCGGACCACACCGTCGCACTGTTCAACCGCGCATCAGTCCTCAACTCCATGCGTCGCCCGGACCTGGCGGCAAACCTGATGGCGCGGGTTATCGACATCGAACCGAACTACCGCGCCTACCTGCGCGACTACGTGAAATACTGCTCGGCCGCCGAAATGCCGATCGAGGTCATGGATGGGTGGAGGGCCATCACCGAGCGCTACCCGCACGACACCAGCTGTCGACAGTACGTCGACAAGGTGCCGCGACAGGCCGCCGCGCTGCACAACAGGGGAGTCCAACTGGCGACCGAAGGCCAGTGGAATGAAGCGGCAACGTCGACAGAACGGGCGATCGAGTCATACGTTCGGCTGGCCGAATTCGATCACAAGAAATTCGATCAGGAGCTGGCAGAGAGCTTGTTGAACTATGGGATATTCGCAACAGCGGGCGGCAACATGATTGGCAGCATTCAACCGCTACTTCAGACCATGCGCATCGCCCATGAGTACGGGCGTCACGATCTGTATGACCTTGCCGCACACGAGATGCGGCAAGCATTGGCGCTCGACCGGCAGACTGTGGCGGAGGAACTCGAGCGGTTGACCGGAGGCCCGGTACCACCATGGTTCGGCAATCCGAGCTAGCGTGCGGCGGCGCATGTACGCGCGGATTCAGATACGCACGTCTGCAAGAGAATTGGTGGCTTCGGTGGATGCGCAGGGCCTGATGCGAGCGCACGGACACTCCTCGAGAACCCACCACTGAGTGGGTGACCAGCGCTCGAGGTGGATGAACGTCGAGCGGGCACGGAGTTGCGGGCAGAGATTCGGCACAGGCAGCAGCTGCGCAATCGCATCGCCCAGCAAAAGGCGGTCGATGACTGCGTCACCGCCGGAATCGGGAATGGTCACGACCCGATTGTCACCCCGCTCGGTCACCTGGCGCCATGACACCGCCGTCGAAGAATTCGAGTAGTGGATTACGCGCGTGATCATCGCCCCTGGTTACGACAATCAGAGTCTCGAACAGTGGCCAGCCCGTTGTACCGACGAAGCGAGGAGGCTTCCATGACTACCAGGCCAGTGCACAGCACATTCCGGATTTCGTCGGGCTTTCGAACGCCGGATCGACCTGACCATGACGGTATCGATTTCGCCGCACCGGCAGGCACGCCAATCTTCGCACCGGTGGACGGTGTGGTCGTCGAGGGTGCGGAACGCCCACCGGGGTCGGTGTCGGGGTTCGGAAACTGGGTGTGGCTGGATGCACAGGACAGCCGCGGTGTTGATCTGATCTTCGGCCACATGCGTCATGCGAGCATTCTGGTGAAGCAAGGCGATCGGGTGCGGGAGGGCGAACAGATCGCGAGTGTGGGGTCGGAGGGCCAATCCACCGGTCCGCATCTGCATTTCGAGGTGTGGGGCCCGCCCGGGCGCATCGGCGGTGAACCGAGGAATCCGCAGCCTTTCCTCGAGGGTGCGGTCGACCCCGGCACGCAACCCGACCCCGGTACCGACGGGTCGAGCCCGGAGGCCTTCCCACTGCCGCGAGGGTTCTTCTACGGACCGTTGGAGGGCCCGGCCTCGTCGATCTCCGGGCGTCACGGCAGCGAACGGCCCGAGTGGATTGCGGGCTTGAAGCGCTGGCAGCAGGCGCGGGGCCTGCCACAGACCGGTGTTTACGACCAGACAACCGCCGACGCGGCGCGTTCGGTGCAGTTCGCGAATGGGTTCACCCCTGATGGACTGATCGGCCCGGCGACCTGGCGGGCGGGATTCACCAGCACCTCGCCCGGGGAGCGTCCATCGAGGATGCAGCTGGTCGATCACGCCGCGGCGCGCCCCGGGGCGCAGGCAGTGAAGGCCGACGGTTACCACGGGGCTGTTCGCTACCTGGTGGACTCACCTGAACGCGGCCTGATCAACAAGAAACTCACTCCCGAGGAAGCCGCAGGGTATCTCGATCTGAAGATGCCCCTTGTCAGCAATTGGCAAAAGGGAAAGAACGCCACTGCCGATTGGCGCCGCGGGTTCGACGGCGGTGTCGCCGACGCCCAGGCCGCCGACGCGTGGCACCGGCACTGCGGCGGCCCGGCCGAGGCTCCGATCTTCTTCTCCATCGACGACGATCTGTCGCTGTCCGAGTGGAACAGCATGGCCATCCACTATCTGCGCGGCGCGGCGTCGGTGCTGGGCAAGGAGCGCGTCGGCGCGTATTGCAAATACCTGGCGTGCGATTGGGCAGTCGAGGACGACGTCGTCGGCACGTGCCGCGACGGCAGCGGAAAACGGTTCCTGTGGCAGCCCAACACCTGGCTGGGCGGTAGGCCGCTCGGCACGATCTCCGAGCACGCCTGCCTGTTCCAGCGGCTCATTCACCCGCGCGACAACGTCAAGGTCGCTGGGATCAACGTCGACGTCAACGACACCCTCACCGCCGACTTCGGGCAATGGCAATACGCCGCCCAGCCCGTTACCCCAGAACCGATCGTCGTTCCCGGCCCGATTTCGGTGCGCGAACCCGACGGCTACGACATCGCCTGGCACCCCGGGCCGGGCTCCCGCTCCGGGCATGGCCCTTACAAGCGGATCTACCTGCACACCACAGAGAATCAGGACTGGATCAGCCGCGCCGAAAACGTCGCCGACGGTCAAGCGGCCAGGCAGGACGGGTCATATCACTACATCGTCGACGACAACCACATCATCCAGACAGTCTCCACGAAGAACGCCTCCTGGAGCGTTCCGGTGCGCGGCGTCAACGACGAGAACCAGGATTCGGTGCATATCGCCCTCGTCGGGACCTCCGGCGCGATTCCACGGTGGACCACCAGTCCGAGCCCCAATGTCGAATCGAACCCGAAGCAGCGCTCCGTGTGGCTCGAGCACGACAAGATGCTCGACATGGTGGCCTTCACCATCGCCAAAATATCCGGGGAACACCACATCCCGATCGAGCGGGTCGACATCGCCGGTGTCGGAAACGACATGCACGGCGTCTCCAGCCACAACAACTACACCTACGGTTCCGTGAAACTGAGGGGCTTCAAGGACGGCACCCACTGGGACGTCCCCGACACCTTTCCCTACGATGTCGTCCTCGCTGCGGCAAAGCAATACGCGGGCATCCCCGACGACCCCGACCGTTTCCCACTGCCGAACGGGCACTACTGGGGTCCCTTGTCCGGGCCGCAGGAGTCGTGGTCGAACAGGTTCGGCAACGAGCCGCAAGCATCGAAGGACGGCTTGCGCCGCTGGCAGGCCGCCCTCGGAATTGCACAGACCAGCGTGTACGACGACGCCACCCGCGACGCTGCGACCGCGATGCAGAAGGCACAGGGCTGGCCGGTCACCGGCCATGTCTACGCCGGTGAGTGGTACGGCGTCATCAAGGACGGCTGGCGGTTGCCTGCCCCCGCTGCCGTCCCCACCGGCACACGCAAGATCACCGACGCGACCGGCCCCGGCCACACCGACCAGTTCGGTATGGCCGCAACCGATCTCGGGGTGATGACCCGTACACCCTCGGGCCGAATTCTCGCCGTCTTCGGCGATACCTTCCGCGACCCGATGGTCGGCAGTGACGACTGGCGCTCGCCGGTCGCGTTGTACTCCGACACAACGAATTTGGACAACGGAATCGTGTGGCACGAAGCCGCGGGACCGGTTCCGAACTACGCCCAGCAACTGTGGCCCTACGACCACGCGGGAGGGACGACGGCGCTGCCCTCCGACGTCATCACCATCGGCCAGGACATCTACCTGCACGTGATGATCAACCAGGGCCTCGGCAACGTGGTGCGCACCGAGATCTGGACGTCGAGCGACGACGGAAAGTCCTGGCGGCACACCGGTGCCCAGTTCGACGCCGGCCTGCACAACGGGTTCGCGCAGCTGTGGACCTGGGAACGCGACGACGACGGGTGGGTGTACGTCTTCTCCACCGGATTCCAACGCGACAAGGGGGTCATCCTGCGCCGCGTCCGCCAGGACCGGATCACCGACCCCGGCGCCTACATCGGCTGGGGTTGGCGCGACGGCAGCTGGAACTGGGGAAACCCACCGACACCGGTACTCGAAAGCCAGCCCTCCGCGGAAAAGTTCGGCGAGATGTGCCTGCGCAGAATTCAGAACAAATGGGCTCTGGTCAACTTCGACGCCTCCACCACCGGTGGCTACGATATCGACCTGCGTCTGCTCGACACTCCCACCGACAACCTCTACCAGGTGCCGAAGACGACACCCATTCGCGGGTCGGCATGGGGAGAAGAGGGCAATGACAGGGTCGCGCAACTCTACGGCCCGTGCATCATCCCCGGATCCACCCTCGACGCCGGCCTACACCTGTTGGTGTC
Organism: Nocardia sp. NPDC055050; assembly: GCF_053608345.1. NCBI lineage: Bacteria > Bacillati > Actinomycetota > Actinomycetes > Mycobacteriales > Nocardiaceae > Nocardia > Nocardia sp. NPDC055050. The sequence continues at coordinate 120,545 of NZ_JBSGVG010000011.1, read as the reverse complement.
GCAGTGGAAGACCACCGACGGATGGCCTTACCGCGCAATGCACTTCAAGATTCCCGTCCGATAGCTGGCGGGATCGGCGAGTATTTCCACCAGGTTATGAGCAGGTCTGACTTCAGCTAGTCGGGCGACGTGATGTCGCGGAGGACTTGCTCGGCGCGCTCGATTCCGGTGTGGCCGTCGAAGTCCGGCCAATCGTGATAGTGAACATGCGGATTACGGATCAGGAACTCGGAGACGACCTGCATGGTTCGGACGGCCTTGACGAAGTCGACACCGAGTCCCGTCGGCACGGTCATTCGGCCGACATTGCCGAGCGGGCCACCGAGACCACCACCGAGGATGTTCGATTGCAGGAACTGCAACACCGCAACCGCAAACGGCACCGTCAGCTCCGCCTGGACGAGTAGGTCGTAGAACTGCTCGAGCAGCGTGTCGTCAGTCGTCGTCGCATACATGTCACCGTCGAGCACGAAATCGAAGGTGCGGTCGCGGAATTCCTGGGGCGTGTAGTCGCCGGAGATTCCGGCCCCCGGCGGGTTGTTACCCAGCAGCGTGCGTCCCGGCGGACGGCACGGCGACCCGAAGGTGATCACGCGCCGCAGATCGTCCGCGCGGTGCGCGAGCGGCCCGCCGTCTGTCATGAGCATCATCAGCCGCACCACGACTTCCGCGCCTTGGCTGTATCCCGCGAGGATGAAAGGGCCGGGATTCAGCAGGATCAGCCTGATCCCCTCCCCGACGCCGAGCGCGACCGACTCCCGGTAGCTGGTGTGCGGGTCCGGATTGAGAAATCCACTGGCGGGGTATGCGACCGGTTGATTGCGGACCCGGCGCTCGCCTTCGAGCGCCGAGCCGACGTCGAACGGTGGTCCCTGACTCCAATGGCCCCACGTGCCGGCGAAACTGTAGTACAACGGCAGGGTCCCGGCTGGTGGCAGCCGGTCGAAGTTCAGTCCGAGCCTGCGCAATGTCGTGGCGTCGGCCGTGCCGGGTTCGGCCACATCGAGTCCCGCCCGGCGCTGAAACTCCGCGACGACCGTGGTCGTGGCTGGGCCGTATTCCCCGTCTACGACCAATCTGGAGTAGAGGGGGTAGTCACGGTTCAGCGTCGCCTGGAGCACCCCGACGAGGTCTCCACGATCTCCGGGCCTGAGTACCACGCTCATCGGACCAGCCCGCCGACTCCCAGTGGCAACACCCCGCCGTTGTTCCCCTCGAGACCTGTCACCCTGATCTCCGCTTGATCGCCATGATCGGAGTACCTTTCCATCCTGATGTCGCAAGGAAGCCGACTCTGGAACCTGATCGGCTCACGCGCAGAACTCACGAAATCGAACGAAGGAATGTGACTGGCACGCCCTCTGTAAGGGCAGTCCGCACCGCAGGGGAGGGACCAGAAAAGTTGGGCGGAGATCGAGAGCTAGCCTCTCGGCCATCATCCACCCAAGTTCGACTAGTGGATAGAGGTCGAGACCGATTTGTTGCTATGAACTAACTTGCTTGCGGCACAGTGTGATCAACGTTGCCGCTGACATGCGAACTCCCGACGCTCACACCTAGGACCAGTGGATCTTCTCCGCTCAGCCCAGCGGACGGCTCCGATCATCGGGTCGGAGACACCGGATGGGACTTCGACACAGGCCTAGGGTGCCGAGCAGGCGGCAGCGTCCAAGGCCCGGGGGCCTGCGTGGTAGCGGTCGTCTATCAGTTCTTAATTGAGGGCGATGGCTATGGAATGGACAGCACATGGGCATACGGCCTCGGCCTGGCACGAATCACCTCTCGCGCCCATTGCGCATCGGGCTCGAAATCGGCGAGCACGGAGAGCGCGTTGCGGATCGCTTCGGCGATATCCGTTGTCCCCCAACGTGCGGTGCAGGCGCACCAGCCCGACCAGATCAACCACGTCCTGCGAGGCCGATGGAAGTCGCCGAGCAGCTTTGCCCGGCGAAGCTGAAATGCGTAATCAGCGCGTGCATTCAATGCGCCAATCGGGCGGCCATCGTAGTCAGGTTGTCGGCAAACGTCAGCACGAATTCGACGCACAGGTTGATCAGTTCGTCGCGGCTGATGTCCATACCGCCGTCGAGCCAGGCCAGGACCAATTCGGCGGCGCCGCCGGTGATCATCAGGGAGACCGCACTGACCAGGGTTTCACTGCCGGCAGGCGGGTCCAACAGTGCGCGTTCCTGTTCGGCGACGACATCGGCGATAGTGCGCATGGCGGCGGCGCGGCGTCGCATCAGGATTTCGCTGCCGTGCGCCTCGGCGAAAGCGATGCGGGCGCGGCGGGGGTCGTCCACGACGGAATTGAGGATGGCGGTGACGGCTGCCCGCGTTTTGGCTGCGATGTCCTCCGGTGCGGCGGCGAGTGCGTCCAGTGAGCTGCGGATCGCGGTGTCGACGATCTCGTCGTGTACGGCGGCGGCGAGTGCGTCGAGGTCGTCGAAGCTCTCGTAGAAGAACCGCGGACCGACCTTGGCCTGTTCGCAGACTCCGCGCACGGTGGTCGCGGCCCAGCCCTGGGTGCCGATGATGTCGAGGGCAGCGTCCATCAGCCGCTGGCGGCGTTCGTCGCGTCGCTGTTCGGCCGAGGTGCCGCGATAGATGCCGGTCGCTGCCCGTGTCACACACCTCAGTATGCCGCAACAGAAATAGGAATCAACCGTTTACGGAAACGGTTGATTCCTGTATGGTCCAGATCACACCACATCGCAACGGTGCGAGAGGACCACGAGCATGATGTCCACCCTGGGCCGACGGGCCAAATCCGCCGTATCCGCTCTTGCCGAGCGATATCCCTCGCAGACCCGCGCGCTGGCAGACCCGCTGCCCGACAGCGGATTACGGCCGATCATGGGCGATTACGGTGTCCCAGTCATCGGACACGCCATACCCGCGATGAGCGACAGTCTCGATTTCGCCCGCCGCCGCTTCGACAAATACGGGCCGGTGCACTGGGTCGGGATTGCCGGGCGAAGCGTCGTCATGGTCGCCGGACCGGAAGCCACCGAAGAGGTACTCGCCGACCGCGACAAGGTGTATTCCGCGCAACGCGGCTACACCTTCTTCATCGGCCCGTTCTTCCACGGCGGCATCCTGCTGCGCGACTTCGAGGAACACCGCTATCACCGTCGGATTTTGCAGCAGGCCTTTACCCGGCCGCGGTTGGTCGGCTATCTCGATATCACCAGTCCGGCCATTGCGCGCGGTATGCGCGAATGGACACCGAATCGCGATTTCCAGCTCTATCCGGCGGCCAAACACCTGCTGCTCAGCTTGTCCTCGGAAGTGTTCATGGGGGCGAATCTCGGGTCGGAGGCCGCCGGGCTGGAGCGGGCGTTCATCGATGCGGTGCGGGGCGGCCAGGCGCTGGTGCGCACGAATCTGCCCGGCGGTCTGTGGGCACGCGGACTGCGCGGGCGCGCGGTGCTGGAGGATTATTGTCGTCGCGAACTGCCTGCCAAACGCGCGGGAAATGGCGAGGATCTGTTCAGCGTGTTGTGCCGCACCGCGTCCGAGGAGGGCCATACGTTCACCGACCAGGATATCGTCGACCATCTGATCTTCGTCCTGCTCGGCGCGCACGACACCAGCACGATCGCGGTGTCGATGATGGGGTATCAGCTCGGATTGCATCCCGAATGGCAGGACCGGCTGCGCTCCGAATCGCAGGCGTTGGGCAAGGAGTCACTCGACTATGCCGATCTGGACCGGCTGCCGACCCTGGAGCTGGTCTTCAAAGAGATTCTGCGGATGTACTCCCCTGTCGGGCAGCAGATCCGCGAAACCGTGCGGGATACCGCGATTCAGGGTCAGTTCGTCCCCGCTGACACCTTGGTGATGATCGGCTCGTACTCGGCCATGCGCCAGGCCCGCTGGTGGAACGACCCCGACGTGTTCGATCCCGAACGGTTCACGACCGAACGGCACGAGGACAAGGCTCACCGCTATACCTGGGCCCCTTTCGGTGGTGGCGCACACAAATGCATCGGACTCTATTTCGGCGGTATGACAGTCAAGGCGATCATGCACCGCATGCTGTTGAACTACCGCTGGACCGTGCCCGCCGACTACACGCCGCCGATGGGCTGGGCGACCGGCCCTATCCCCCTCGATGGCCTACCCATCCGACTCGAACACCTCGGCGCCTCGGGGTCGGCATGAAGATCGCCGCCGACCGCACCCGTTGCGAGGGCCACGGCATGTGCGAAGCATTGCTGCCCGATATATTTCGGGTCGACGACGAAGGCAACGTGACGGTGCTGACGGAACAGGTAGCCGAAGCCGAACTCGACGACGTGCGGCTGGCGGTCGACAGCTGCCCGGTGGAGGCCCTGCGCCTGTTCGACTGAAGCACACTCGCGCCGGCCCTGGCCACGGGTAGGGACCGCTTATCTGTGGTACAGGCGACGTGCCATGATCGATAAGTTGAAGAACGTGGGCGATTCGGCATTCGATCGAGCCGAGTTCGATCGGCTACTCTGCTCGCCGCACGCGGAGTTGCACATGCACTGCTCTCGGCTTTTCGGCTCGGCGCACCACACCGATGACGCCTGACAGCAGGCATTGCTACCGATAGCAGCTCGTCGGCGAGCTCAGTCCCAGTCGCCTACGAATGGGCGGCCACCATCGCCTGCGGCAGGATCGACGAAATAGGCCGGATCGCGAAGAAAACCAACACCCCGTTGCCCTTCTCGAGGAGAAACTCAATGCGCGCACGTCGCTTGTCGCGTCGTTTCCTGACCGCGGCGGCCGCGGTCCTGCTCACAGTGACCGGGTGCGTCTCCACAGCGTCGGCCTCGCCGGCGGCCGGAGACCGGCGGCCGAACGTGGTGATGATCCTGGCCGACGACCTGGACGCGGCAACCACCCCGGTGTGGCAAGCGATGCCGCGCACCGCGGCACTGATCCGTGACCGCGGAGTGGAGTTCACCGACGGCTTCGCGCCGATGCCGATCTGCTGCGCGGCCCGCGCTTCCATCCTGACCGGCGAATACGGGCACAACACCGGTGTCCTCACCAACGCCGGCGAGGTCGGTGGCTTCGACACCTTCCGCGCGCGCGGCAACGAATCCCACACCATCGCCACCACCCTGCACGACGCCGGATACCGCACCGGCATGGCCGGGAAATATCTCAACGGCCTCGAACACGACCCCGGCCACATCCCGCCCGGCTGGGACGACTGGAACGCCGGAGTCGACAACTTCCTGTACTCCGGCTACAACTACACCCTCAACGAAAACGGGACCCGCGTGAAATACGGTGTGGCACCGGCTGATTACCAAACCGACGTGATCCGCGCCAAGTCCGAGCGGTTCCTCACAGACGCCGCCGCCTCCGGGCAGCCGTTCTTCTGGTACGCCGCCTCCACCTCCCCCCACTTCCCGATCCCGCCCGCACCCCGCCACCTGCCCAGCACCCAGCCCACCCTCGCCCCGCGGTCACCGAACTATCAAGAACCCGACGTGTCCGACAAACCCTCATGGCTGATCGACACCGCCGACGCGAGGGCCGCGACGATCGCCGCGACCAACGACATCGACTACACCAACCGCCTCGGCGCTCTCAAATCACTCGACGACATGGTCGCGGGAATCGCCGAAACCCTCGAACGAACCGGCGAACTCGACAACACCTACCTGATCTTCACCTCCGATAACGGCTACAGCCTCGGCGCCCACCGCCTCACCCAGAAAATGGCCCCCTACGAAGAATCCATGCGGGTGCCCCTCGCGATCAGCGGCCCCGGCATCCGCCCCGGACGCAGCGACGCCATGGCCCTGTCGATCGACCTCGCACCCACCCTCTACGACTGGGCGAACATCCCCATCCCTGACCAGGTCGACGGCCGGTCCCTGACCCCCGTACTGTCCGGCGACACCATCGGCTGGCGCACCGATTTCGCCGCCGAATACGGTGGCAACGGCGACAGTGGCCGCAACGGAATCGCCCAGGAACAAATCCCCGGCACCGACACCCCCGTCATGTACGCACTCGACATGCCGTCCTGGAGCGCCGTGCGCAACCACCGGTACCTCTACGTACGCTGGTACGAACGAGAACGCCCCCTCGACCAGCGCGAATACGAACTCTACGACCTGCAGGCCGACCCCTACCAACTCACCAACCTCATCAAGACCCCCCAAGGCCGCGCGGCCCACGCCGACATCGTCACCGACCTCGACCACCGGCTCGGTGAACTGACCACCTGCACCGGACCCTCCTGCCGGTGACAACCCACCGGGTATCGGTCTCGTCGTTCACCGCGCTGCGCGGCATGCGCCGGTCGATAACCACCTACGCCACGAGCAAGGCAGGGGTGGCCGCCCTTGCCCCACCCGAGGGGGTTCAGTAGGCCCGGGAGAAGATCACCCGTTTGCCGTAGGAGGCCGGTGCGTCACAACGAACGCACTGGCCGCTTTCGGCGTCGCCGGTCAGCGGCACACACCGCGGCGTCGCCGCCGTGAGGGCCTTGATGTCGATCTCACACTGCGGTTTACCGCAGTGCAGGGCCAACGCCCAACCCGTCGCGACGGCCGCCTCGAACGCCGCCCAATCGTCGACAGCGCTGGTGTTCTCCTCGCGGAACGCGGTCGCGCGAGCGAGTAGATACGCCTGGAAATCGTCGAGGATCCCGGGCATGAGGTCAGGCAGGGTCGCCAAGTCGACCGACCGCTTGCCCTCCTCCCCCAAGCGCCGAACCATCACCGCTGTCCCGGCAGCGAGATCGCGCGGGCCGAGTTCGACGCGCACAGGGACACCGCGCATCTCCCACTCGTTGAACTTCCAGCCCGGCGTCTGGTCCCGATCATCGACGTACACGCGGACCCCAGCGGACCGAAGCTTGCCTGCCAGTTCATCGGCGGCCGCGACGACAGCGGCCGCGGCATCACCGCGCATGATCGGCACGATGACGACCTGGTGCGGCGCCAGGCGCGGCGGCAGCACCAGGCCGCGGTCATCGCCGTGGGTCATCACGACGCCGCCGAGCATCCGGGTGCTCATTCCCCAGGATGTCGTGTGGCAGAATGTGTCTCGCCCATCAGAGGCGGCGTACCGGATTCCGAATGCCCGCGCGAAGTTGGTTCCCATGTAGTGCGAGGTCCCGGCCTGCAACGCCTTGCCGTCCCGCATCATCGACTCGATCGTGATCGTCTCGACAGCGCCCGCGAAGCGTTCACCGGGGGTCTTCTCACCCGGCACGACCGGCATCGCCGCCAGCTCCCGGGCAACGGTCTCGTAGATCCCGAGCGCCAACTCCATCTCGGCACGAGCCTCCGCCTCGTCGGCGTGCGCGGTATGGCCTTCCTGCCACAGGAATTCCGTCGTGCGCAGAAACATTCGCGGGCGCATCTCCCACCGAACAACATTGGCCCACTGGTTGAGCAACAACGGCAGATCGCGATGGGAGCTGATCCACTTCGCCATCATCTCGCCGATGATCGTCTCGCTGGTAGGTCGCACGACAAGTGGTTCTTCGAGCTCCTTACCGCCCGCGTGCGTGACCACCGCAAGTTCAGGCGAGAACCCCTCGACGTGGTCGGCTTCGCGTTCGAGGTAGGACTGGGGAATCAGGAGCGGAAAGTAGGCGTTCTCGTGACCGGTCTGTTTGATACGCCGATCGAGCTCGGCCTGTAGCAGTTCCCAGATCCTGTACCCGTACGGTCGAATGACCATGGTGCCTTTGGCCGGTCCGCGATCGACGAGGGCAGCCTTTACGACGACCTCGTTGTACCAGTTGGAGAAATCTTCGCTCTGGGCGGTAACTCCGCGCTCATCCCGTGCCATACCGACAAGGCTAACGCCCCCCACCAGCGAATTTGCTGGTCCTGGCTCACCTGCGGACCTGCGGATTTCGCGACAAGCGAGTGCGGCCGCGCGAGGGATAGAAGGGGCCGTCGCGACGTTCTGCGGGGCCGCGCAGTGGCGCTTGGAACGTGAACTTCCACCGACCTGCCTGCTGCTACGCGCGCGAGGTGCAGACCCGCGGCTGTAGCGAGGTGCCGCGCTGCGAGTTCCGCGATCACCGTTGTCCGCCAGCTGGTTTCATGAAGGACCACCGATACAACTTGGCGCACAACAGGGATGGGGAAACGGTATGCCGGAGAGCAAATCAGGGAGCGAGTCGATCGACTACCTCGAGGATCCGATCGGCGCCGCCCGGCAAGGCACCAACCCGACCGTGATCGGCCGACTGCGCAGTGGGTGGGCTGTCATCGGCAGCACACAGCACCTGCCCGGGTACTGCGTGCTCATCCACGACGGAAACGCTGACCAACTCACCGAACTGCCGCGGGCGGACCGCGTCACATTCATGCACGACATGGTGCTGCTCGGTGACGCGGTCGAACGCGCATGCCGTGCCGCGGACCCGGAATTTCTGCGCATCAACTACGAGGTGCTGGGCAACTTGTGGCCACACCTGCACGGCCACGTCCTCCCCCGCTACCAGTGGGAACCCGACCACCTCCGAGTAGGCCAGGTCGCCCTCTACGGATCTGACCGAGACGCTCCCGAACACCGGCTCGGTGCCCGGCACGACCCGTTGCGGGCCGCCATTTCGGCTGCACTGCAGGAAGTAGCCATCGAGGGCTGAAACCGTAAGCGTCGCTTGCCAACTGTCCAGACGGCGCGCGCGTCGATGCCCTCGGAAGAACGAATCCGCCCCTGGGCGGCACGCCGGAGCGGATCGGCCCGTTCATCGGAAGGGCTGCCGCCGCGGTCGAGGCGATCGGCGAACAAGCCCAACCGTTCGACGAAGCTTTGCTCGAAGACCTCGTTCTCGAACATCAGCTGCTCGACCGTGCCCGCTACGTCAAAGCACTCGCGACCACCGTTCAGAACGCCGGAGCGGCCACCGACAACGGCCGCGATTCCTGCTTCCGGCGCATCGTGAACACCGAGTGCGCCCGCGGCGATAGCACAGCCGCAGCGGTAGTCGCTGCCGATGAGCACACGCTTGCAATACAGGTCGGGCTGCTGACACACACTTCTACCGTCGCGAGCAATGCGCTCGGCCACCTGGCGCACAGGTGCGCGGCTGCCGCCCGCCAATTCGCGGCGCAGCACCCCGAATTGACCGAGGCGCTGCGCTCACGTGGCACGGTGATCTCGCAAGGCCAGTGGCCTTCACCCCGCTCCAACCTTCAGTTAAGCTGAAGGTTATGGAGCCTCTGCCACTGTGTCGCCTCAGTATCGTGCCGGGCGCCTTCCGTCTCGTACGAGGAGAAGGGTGCTGCGCGTGAGCTTCCGTCATTACCTACGCCGACCCCCAGCTATCAGCGCCGCCGAGGCGGTGCGCCTGGTCACGGAGGGTGCGATCGTCGTGGACGTCCGTCGTGACTTCGAGTGGAATCGAGTACACATCCCAGGTGCTGTGCACATGCCGCTCGAGGTGCTCCAAGCGCGCTGCATGGAACTGCCCGAGGACCGTCTGCTCATTACCTTCTGCACCGGCGGCCTTCGCTCCGCGGGCGCGGCGAACCTCCTGGTCGAGAACGGCTTCGAAGCGGTCAATATGAGCCGTGGCCTGATCGATTGGCGCGCCGCCGGTGGGCCGCTCACCCCGTGAGAAGGGCGCCCCGACCAGGCCGAAGCCCGAGCTCGGGCGTTCAGAGGTGGCGGTTCAGGACCACGTCCCGGTTTCTGTAGCACTCACAACCCTGCGACGCTTCAAAGGAAGGTAACGTTCGGTCGCCGGATTCGGTGATCAAGGCTCCTGGGCACTCGAGGACCCAGCGCCCTCGTCGCCGACGTCGGCCCCGCGCCCCGGAATACTGAGTCTCGTCGATGGGACCCGGTACGACGCCGCCCCATAACCGCTCGGGCAAACACCTGGAGCGGCGTCAAGACCTCCGCACTCCGACCATGCGGAGGGCGAGTTCGACATATCCCGCAGCGATGACATCCGCGTCGGAGTAGGTCTTGGAAGGAAACCATCGGCTGACATCGACCCCGAGTGAGGTGATTGCCAACGTTGCAACCCCAACATCGACGGGATCGAACTCGTCGGCCGCAGCGCCGGTTTCGATGATCTCGGAGAATACGCGAGACGTCGACCGGCGGATTTCAGCGATGACGGTGAAGTGCTCGGGCGACAGCGAGCGTAGTTCGTATTGTGCAACGCGCGCGCCGGTGTGGTTGTCGGCGTGCCACATGACATAGGCGTTCACCGTCGATATCAGGCGCTCAGTTGCCGAAGCCCCGGCGTGGTCGGCGTCGGTGACCGTATCCAGGACAGAACTGTGCCCTTCCAGGCTGATGGCGTAGAGAAGCGCTTCCTTGGTCTTGTAGTGCGGGTACACCGCTCCGGGACTCATGCCGATACTGGCGGCGATCTCGCGGGTACCGGCCGCACCGTATCCCTTGGCAGCGAAGACCTCGATGGCCGCGGCGCGTATCCGCGCGGCTGCCTTGGAAGTACCTAGTTCATCGCGAACCGCTGATCGTGATACGTCCACAGGACTCCGCCTCTCGGTCCTTGGGGTTGACATGTCGCCCTCCTCCACGCAGGATATGCGATCGTATAGAAACTATGCAATCGCATAGCTAATCGTTTGCTTCATCGCACAGCACCGCGACTAGGTGACCTCACCCTGTCCCGTCCGGCACACACTGAGGAAATGTCATGTCCACACCCATGTCCCGCCGCGATCTGGATTTCCTGCTCTACGAGTGGCTCGAGGTCGACTCACTGACCAGTCGCGAACGCTTTTCAGACCACTCACGCGAGACGTTCGACGCGGTACTGGATTTGAGCGCGAACATCGCCCAGAAGTGCTTCGCGCCGGTCAACAAAAAGGGCGACAGGAACCCGCCGTACATCGGTGCAGCGGGCCAGGTGGTACTGCCGAGCGAGATCAGTGACGGCCTCGAGCAGTTCCGCAGCGCAGGGCTCATCGCGGGGTCGTTCGACGAAGCTTTGGGTGGCATGCAGTTGCCGACTGTCGTCAACCGCGCGGCGATGACCTGGTTCCAAGCCACCAACGCGGCGATGTCGTCCTACTATTTCCTCACTGCCGCCAATGCGAGTCTGCTGGCGGAGTACGGCACCGCCGAGCAGATCGAGACCTGGGTCCGGCCGATGCTCGACGGTCGTTTCACCGGCACGATGTGTCTGTCCGAGCCGCAGGCCGGGTCGTCACTGGCCGACATCACCACCAAGGCCGTCGCGATGCCGGACGGCACCTATCGGATCACCGGCACCAAGATGTGGATCTCGGGCGGTGACCACGCGCTGACCGACAACATCGTTCACCTGGTCTTGGCCAAAGTCCCCGGTGGCGGTGCTGGGGTGAAGGGCATTTCGCTGTTCATCGTGCCCAAGTATCTCTCCGATGGGACGCGCAACGACGTCGCGCTGGTCGGTCTCAACCACAAGATGGGCAACCGCGCCACCACGAACGCACTGCTCAACTTCGGAGACGGAACCTTCGACCCCACTCCGGAATCCGGCGCGGTCGGCTACCTCGTCGGCACCGAGCACCGTGGGTTGTCCTACATGTTCCACATGATGAACGAAGCCCGCATCGGTGTGGGACTGCTGGCCACAGCGCTGGGGTACGCCGGCTACCTCGCCTCCTTGGAGTACGCCCGCACTCGCGTCCAGGGTCGAGCGATCGATGACGCTGCCTCGGCCGCGGACAGCAAGCCCGTCGCCATCATCGAACACGCCGACGTCAAACGGATGCTCTTGGCCCAGAAGTCCTACGTCGAAGGCGCACTGGCGCTCGGGCTCTACTGCAGCAAACTCGTCGACGAAGCCGCCACAACGACCGGGCCTGATCGTGATCGAGCGAACCTTCTCCTCGATGTCCTCACTCCCATCGCGAAGAGCTGGCCGTCACAGTGGTGCCTGGAAGCGAACAGTCTCGCGATCCAGGTCCACGGCGGCTATGGCTACACCACAGAGTTCGATGTCGAGCAGCACTACCGCGACAACCGGCTGAATCCCATTCACGAAGGGACGCACGGCATCCAGGGCCTGGATCTGCTGGGCCGCAAGGTCACGATGCACGCCGGTGCGGGCCTGACCCTGCTCTCGGACACCATCAGCGACACCGTCGACCGCGCCTCCACCGCGCCGGCGCTGTCCACCTACGCCGATGATCTGGGCAAGGCGCTGAACCAACTGGTCGCGGTCACCGCACAGATCTGGTCGGTCGACGACCGCGCCGCCTCGCTGGCCAACGCGAGCATCTACCTCGAAGCCGCCGGGCACATCGTGATCGCCTGGATCTGGCTCGACCAACTGCTCGCTGTCGGCGACCGGGACGGGGCCTTCTACGACGGCAAACGCGTCGCGACGCAGTACTTCTTCCGGTATGAACTGCCCAAGGTCGCCGCGCAGCTGACACTGCTGGCGCAGCTCGACCGAACCACCCTCGATACCGACCCGACCTGGCTGTGAGCCTCGTTCACCGCACCACCTCGACTACGTCCCAGGAGAACTCGATGTCCCTACTCGAAATGTTCGACATGACCGGCAAGGTCGTCATCGTCACGGGCGCATCGTCCGGACTCGGAGTGTCGTTCGCTCAGGGGTTCGCCGAGGCGGGCGCCGACCTCGTTCTCGCGGCCCGCCGTGCCGACAAGCTCACCGAGACTGCGGAATCCGTGCGCGCAGCCGGTCGACGAGCTGTCGTCGTTCCCGCCGACGTCTCGGTACCCGAACAGTGCCAGGCAGTCGTCGATGCGGCCATCTCGGAGTTCGGGCGCGTCGATGTCCTGATCAACAACGCCGGCGTCGCCTCCGCCCACCCGGCGACCCGGGAGACCCCCGACCAGTTCCGCGCGGTCATCGACGTCAACCTCCACGGCTCCTACTGGATGGCGCAAGCCTGCGGCCGCGTCATGCCGGCCGGCAGCTCGATCATCAACATCTCGAGCATTCTCGGACTCACCACCGCGGGCTTGCCACAGGCCGCCTACAGCGCCAGCAAGGCCGCCATCATCGGACTGACCCGCGATCTGGCCCAGCAATGGGGATCCCGCAAGGGAATTCGCGTCAACGCGCTGGCCCCCGGGTTCTTCGGTAGCGAGATGACCGACACCTACGACGACGGCTATGCCGCGTCCCTGATGCCCCGGGTCCTTCTCGGGCGGTACGGCCACGGCGAGGAAATCGCGGCAACCGCGGTATGGCTCGCCTCTGCCGCCGGCGGCTACGTCACGGGTCAGACCATCGCTGTCGACGGCGGCGTCACCATTACCTGAGCTCGCCGACCGCACCGACCATCGCACTCTCTCCCCGAGACAGATCGCTGCGCGGCGGCAGGCAACAACCCATCCTCTCCACTCCCTGCCATCGGCAGGCCGACCCGGCAGGATCGGCTTCGGCAGATCCGTCACGAACGCCGCAGTTCGTGACGGTCTTTGCCGCGACCCCAAGACTTTTGGGGCGACCTCGCGTCCATGCGCTGCGGTATCTTCCATGCGATCGCCGCACCTGGTCGGCGCGCAGAGGAAGCACACACCACATGTTCAACAAGTCCATTGCGGCCGCCACGCTCTCGGTGAGCGCCGCTGCCGTCCTCGCGGCACCGCCCGCCGCCGCCGACCCGGCCAACTGGGGCGCCGTTTCCCTCAGCGTGTGGGGCAACGTCTACGCGTTTTCGGTCAACCACCCGACGGAGGCCGACGCCGTTCAAGCCGCCGACCGAGCGTGCAAGGGTCAAGGCATCATCGACTGCCGGATGGTGGTGACGTTCGCGAACGGCTGCGGTGCAGTCGTGACGAGTCCGCTCGCGATCGTCGCAGGGTTCCCGATCGTGGGCTTCGGTAAAGGGTCGACCCCAGGGGAGGCATACGCTGACGCCACCCGCAACCTCCCCACCGGCACCGGAAGCGCCGGTTCGTTCAATCGCGACCACGCCTGCACCCGGCCGTGATCCAGGTCCCGCACGGTCCTCTGCGCGCGGCCCCTATCTTCTTCTGCCGCATGACTAATGGGCTGTTGAGCTTGTCGTGCATTCGAAGGTCGGCAGCAGATCACGCGCGCAGTTCCAGGGCAGTTCTCAGTCGAGCAGTGATCTTGTGGGGGCCGAGTCCTGGTGGAAAGTGGGCCGAATAGCGTTGCAGGACAGCGACTTCGGCTTCCGGGTCGTCCAGCTTGCGATAAACGAGGGCGGCGTGCTCGGTGATCCGAGCGGACGGTGTGGTTTCGATGATCGCGGATGCAGCGCTCAGGCGGGTATGCGAGGCATCCGTGCTATCAGTGTGAGCGCGGTGGTAAGCGGCGGCGAAACCGGCAAGTGCGCTGGTGAGGCTGATCGACAGGGTCGCGATGCCGATCACGGGCACTCGCCGCGGTGACTGGCCACCGCCAACACGCACACGGCCAACCGGCACCTTCAGTCACACAAAGCGATGATCGCGATCGAACAGAGTGACGACGCTGTGAGGTGCTTCCCGGCCGAAGAAGACCTCCAGATTCTGCGCCGAGCGGCTTGCGGCGTCGCTGCTGCGCGGGAAAAGCCGTTGCTCGTAGGCGGTGAGCGCGGCCTCGGTGTCGGATTGCTCGACCAGCTCAGCGGCCAGGTCGGCGCCGTCGTACATGGCGAGGTTTGCGCCCTCGCCGGCAAAGGGCGACATCAGATGCGCGGCGTCGCCAACGAGAGTCACGCCCGACACCCTGTCCCATTCGAACCCGACGGGAAGGGCGTAGATGGGTCGCAGCCACGGTTCTGCGTCGCTTTCTGTCACGAAGGCCGTGAGCAGTGGTGACCAGCCGTCGAACTCGGCGGCGACCTGGCGAAGGCCGGCGGACGGGTCGCCGAAGCTGATCGACTTCATCCACTCCTCAGGTTTGTTCAGCGCCCCGTATCCGCGCACGCGCCCGTCGGCGTAGCGATGGGCGATGATCCCTTTGCCTGGCGCGACCGCCATCAGGGTGCCGCTGCCGATCGCAGCGACGCCGGCCCGACGGTCCTGGCCGACCGCAGAGAGAGCGATCTCGATGAAGCAGGTTCCGCTGTAGCCAGGCTTGGCGGGGGCGAGCAGCGGACGCACCTTCGACCAGGCACCGTCCGCGCCGATGACGATGTCGGCTCGCGCGAACGAACCTTCCACGAAGGCGAGCTCGTAGCCACCCGCCACGCGACGCCGGACCGAGGCGAGCTTGTGCGCCCACCTGATCGTCTCGGGCGCCAACGAGTCGATGAGAAGGCGCCGCAGTTCGCCACGATCCACCTCAGGGCGGGCCGACTCGGGGTCGCCAGGCATGTCGAACAGGATCGTGCCGTGGCGGTCGACCACACGCTTGGCGTCCTCGCCTGGACGGACCAGACCGAGGAACTCGTCGTAGAGGCCTGCTGCGCGAAGCGCGACCTGCCCGGTCTCCTCATGAATGTCGAGCAGGCCGCCCTGCGTACGAGTCGTCGCCGAAGCCTCACTCTCGTAGATCGTTGCGGCGATGCCATGAGTCTGAAGCACCCGGGCTAGCGTCAGCCCGCCCAGTCCCGCTCCGATGATGGCGATGGTCTTCGGCATGTGCGCTCCTCTGTAGCGCCGACACGCGTCGGCGATGGTCAGCGCCGTGAGCGGACGGGATGTCCGGTCTCGGCAGGAGACGCTCACCGATCGGAACCATCCGAATCGATGTACGAGCGATGCCCGGCGGGGTGGTGGGCCCGCAGGACGTCGTTTTTCGCGACCCGACAACTATAGGCCCGGCATCCACGTCGCGCGACCGGGCCGCTCACGCTGCGCCGACAGCCGCCTGCACCGGCCATTGCGCAGAAGAGGTCGCTGCCGCCGCGCGGCCGCCCGCTGTCATGTCCGCTGTGCGGGCGATCGAGTGCGCCATCTTTTGAATCGAATTGTTTTCGAGGCAAAGGCGCGCACCAGCAACGGGGTTTCCACGTGAAGGTCGGAGTGCTACCTTCCTGAGCGTCTATTCGCGAAAGATAGCGAGGCATTCGATGGGATTGGTAGAGCGCCTGGACCACATCGGCATCACCGTGGCCGATATCGACGCCGTGACAGCGTTCTTCGTCAGCCTCGGGCTGGAAGCCGATCCGAAAATGACCGTCGAGGGCGAATTCCTGGACACGGTCATCGGCATGACCGATGCCGCCACCGAGATCGTCATGTTGCGCGTGCCCGGCGGCGATACCGCGCTGAAGCTATCGAGTTTCGCACGGCCGCAACACCTTCCGGGTTCACCAGTCGCGCCGGCCAACGAGCTCGGGCTGCGCAATGTCGCTTTCGAGGTGCGCGACCTACGGGCCGCTGTCGCCCGGGCCGCGGCCGAGGGCTACGGCCTGGTGGGCGGGATCGGCGAGTACGAGGGCGTGTGGCGAATGGCCTACGTCCGGGGGCCCGAGGGAATCATCGTCTCGTTTGCCGAGCGCATTCGGAATTGAGGAGATCTCGTGAGCACGACCGTGACCGACGAACAAATTCAAGCCCTGGCCGCCACCGCAGAGCCCTTCACCCTGGTGCTCCTGCACTGGGCGCCCGGGCGAATGGTCGACGGCGCGGACGCGATCGAACTCGAACACCAGCGACGGATGGTGACGTTGCGCGCTGACGGTGTGATCGCTGTTTTGTGCCCGGTCGCTTCCGACACCGTTGCCGGTGTCGCGATCATGACCGTGCCCGCCGAAGAAGCTTCGGGGCTCATGGCCGAGGATCCCTGCGTGCGAGCAGGCATGATGCGGTGCGAGGTTTTCCCGTGCCACGGCTTCCCCGGGGACGCCCTCCCCCTGTGAGCTCCGGACCGGGGCTCGAGCGAACCGAAGCGACAGACGCCGCATGTGCAGACAGCGCGACGTGGTCGAGGCGTTCCTCGATACCTTCCTTCCGGCTTCCCGGCAGAGAGCTGTGCGGGGCAAGCTCGTGCTCGTCACAGACTTGGTGACGATCCGGGCGGTCGTCGACGGTTCATGACGGTCGAGAACGCTGGTCGTCTCCGCTGCATGCGTGCCCGGGCAGCGGTGACGAGCGAGTTCGACTATGGCGGACAAGGAAACGAAGGTGGTATCGGAAAGGTCGACAACTAGTCGCCGACGAGCCGCCGCGAGGACGCGGTCTTACGGTTGGGGCTTTGATCACTGCGCCAGCCGCTGCACCGCACCGCGTGCGCTGGCAAACATTCGGCCATCCCGTATGCCGAATTCGAACCGCGCCGGCAGGACCGCCGACCGACCGGTTCCGACGCGCTCGCCGTGTTCGGCCAGAGTCACGGTCGCCCAATCGTGTAGCGGCGCCGGAATCCGGTACCTGACACCATCCTCGGCGACCACATAGCAGTAGGTCGTTTCGCCGGGCAGGGCCAGAGGATTGTGGATCGCGATCTGGACGACATCGAGGACCAATCCACCCTCCTCGGCGGTGAGCGTCGGCGGGTTCAAGTTGGTCTCCATACCCGAACGATAGCCCAGCAAATACTTGGACAACTCCAGCTCTGCGTAACCCGCACATTGAGATCGCATGACAACGCCATCGATCGGAGCGCCGCGGCGACCGGCGGTCTTGACTGCTGCGGGCCTCATGCTTTGGTCTGGCTATGGCGCTGCGGCAAATCCGGCGATCCGGTCCGAGGACTCCGGTCCCATCGCAGCGGTCAGCGCGGACCTGGCGAGGTCACGCAGCCAGACATGCGCGGGATCGGTGTCGTAGCGCTGGTGCCAGGACAAATAGACCGGAGCCGCCGGCAAGTCGAGCGGAAGCGGGACCAGCACCAGCCCGAGATCGGGAGCGGCCGCGCGCGCTGTCGCCTCCGGAACGGTGACCAGCAGGTCGGAGTCGCGCACGAACTCGAACGCCGCATGTTCGGTGGGCACCGTCGCCACCACACGCCGGGCGAGGTCCACCCGACCGAGCGCGTCGTCGAGGAGATTGGTGAGCTTTCCGCGCCGTGAGACCGTGAGGTGATCGGCTGCGGCATACCGTGCGGCAGTGACGGTCTCACCGTCCGTGAGCGGATGGCCTTGCCGCACAACGATGACATGCCGGGTTTCGGCCACCCGCTCGGCACGGATCTCGAGCGCGGCGGGACGGTCCGCGTTCGCGGCGAGATCGACTTCCCCACGCCGTAATTCGGGGGTGTCGATACTCGACTCCGCGATGAACCGCAGGCGCACACCCGGCGCCTGCTCCCGCACCGAACCCAACAGCGCCGGACCGGCTGACGCGACGAGAGCGTCGTGCCAGCGCAGCGTGAAGGTGCGGTCGAGGGTGTCCAGGTCGAGCGCACGACTGGGCGCCAGGACCCCCCGTACCTGCGTCAACAGGTGGTGCACCTGCTCGCGGACGGCCAGCGCATAGGGCGTGGGGGTCATCGTCCGTCCCGTGCGCACCAGGATCTGATCCCCTGTCGTGCGCCGTATCCGGCCGAGGCTGCGGCTCATCGCCGGAGCCGTGACGTGGAGCCGGTCCGCCGCTCCCGCCACACTGCCTTCCTCCAAGAGCGCGTCGAGGGCTGCGAGCAGATTCAAATCCAATTGCATGACAGTCATCTTAGACGTGCCTTACATGCACTTGCTGTTAATCATTGTCGGTTCTAGCGTCGAAGACAGCGAAAGAGAACGAGAAGTTTCGCCAGGCCACCCCGCCCGAGAAGGAGCGCTACCATGCCCGAGTCGACCCTCACCCCTGCTGCCACCACCGACGCTGAGCTGCTCACCCAGGCCGAGATCGCCGTCCGCGCAGCAGGTTCGGCACTGCGCGACCGATTCGGTGACATCGCCACCTACCGATCACGCGAGGAGCTGATGGGTGCCCTCGCAGCCAACGACGACACCGTGACCGATCTGCTGCGCCCGCGTCTGGAAGCGTTGCGTCCCGGTGCGCGCTGGGTGGCGGAGGAACTCGACGGCGGCGCCCTGCCCGAGGGTGAATGGTGGGTCGTGGACCCGGCCGAGGGCAACGTCAACCACCTGCACGCCCTGCCGGAATGGGCGGTCACGGCCACTCTGGTGCGTGACAACCAGCCGGTACTCACCGTGGTCCACCTGCCGCTGACCGGACAGACCTACACCGCGCTCACCGGCGCCGGCGCTCGCCTCGACGGGCGCCCGCTGCGCGTCTCGGCGACAACCGATCTCGGGCTCGCCATCGTGGCCACCAGCCAGGCCCGCCCTGACGAGGACACCACCGTCGTGCATCGTGTCGGCTCCTCGATCACCGAGATGCTGCTCGACGCACTCGTCGTACGGGTCGCTGTACCCGCCACTCTGCATCTGGCGAACATGGCCGCCGGTCGCATCGACGCCTTCTGGCAATTCGCCGGTGCCCGCGCCGACCTGCTGCCCGGCGCCCTGCTCGTCACCGAAGCCGGTGGGCGGATCTCCACCACCGACGGCCGCCCCTGGACCCCCGACAGCGACAGCTTCCTCGCCACTGCCCCCGGCATCCACGCCGCGGCGGTCACCAGCCTGTCTCGCTGACACCGACCACCGACCTCAGGAGGAACACCCCATGAACACGATCACCATCCTCGGCAGCGGCCGCGTCGGCAGCGGTCTGGCCACCGCGCTGCGCCGGGCAGGCCACGACGTCGCAGTGCCCGACCGCTCCCCCGGCGCCGCCGCCGACGCCGCCCGAGCCGCCCAGATCGTCATCAACGCCACCCCTGGCGCAGGCTCGCTCGAGCGACTCGGCGCGCTTCAGGAGGAACTCCGCGAGACGATCCTCGTCGACGTTTCCAACGCCACCGTCGACGGGCCCGATGGCCTGCCCGCCGGCCTGCTCTACCCCGGTTCGAGCCTGGCGGAACAACTACAGCAGGCCCTGCCCGAGACCCGCGTCGTCAAAACTCTCAACACGATGCTCTTCTCGGTCATGACCGCCCCCGCCACTCTCACCCAGCCGCCCACCGCATTCCTGTCCGGCAACGACCCGGAAGCCAAACTCACCGTGGCCGGGCTGCTGACCGGCATCGGCTGGAACCCTCAGTGGATCACCGACCTGGGCGGGATCGAGACCGCCCAGGCGAGCGAGGCTGCGATCTTGTTCGTGCCGCACGTGATCCGTTCCTCAGGTCTCGCCCCGTTCGCCATCTCCATCGCTCGCTGAGGCAGTGGGACATTCGGGGTGCACAGGCTTGCCATCGCACTGTGAAGCCAGAAGCCTCGGTCGAGCGCACCACCCGACTTTGTAGCTACGTCGGGGACCGACCTGCCTGCGCAGCGGAGTTACTGACGCGCAGGCCCGGGACCGGTTTATCGGCTGGCAGTATCCGACGTTGTGGGCATTCACCGGGACCACCTTCTGTCCGGGCGTGTTCTCCGAGCGTGTCTAGCGTTTCCAGGCCGAACCGATCGATGACCACAGCTGCCCTGTTCGGTATCCGCACGGTGATAGCGACTCCAACCGCGTCGAGGACCGGGGTAGCAACTGGTTCTCGCGAGAATGACCTGGCCGACCGCCGACACTCGTGTGCATTCGATCTACCAATGTTTTTCCTGGCCCGGTCTCGCCCAACGCAACATCGAAAGCCCGCGCTCGTAACGAGTTCGGGGACAGCCAGGAAGAAAGACAAGCCTGGTTGCGTCAGCCTCTGACGCGACCAGGCTCAATACTCAGCGCTTCCGCAGGTCGACCACTGCGGATAGCGAATGTATCCCCTCCGGACACGCGAAGAAGGCGGTCATCTGATCGGGGCCTTCTTCGTTGCAAACCGTGACAAGCGGTGAGGTCACGCTGATCCCGGCTTTACGAAACGCCCAACCGGTGTCTCCGCCGTACCGGGTACTGTCTGCGATCTCCGTGAACACCCGATTCCATGGAACCCCTCGTGCCTGACACGACCGACACCGAGCGGACCAACGCCACCCACCGTGGCAGTCCGACGGCTCAACCGGCAGTCGGCGCCACAGCCGTCGGTGGCGGTTGCTGTCAGGGGACTTCTCAGTTCAGCCCACTCACTTCTCGGGCGATCGACGAGACACGGGTCTGCGCGGCCGAAACGACACCCTGCCGCGCCTTGTGCGCCTCCTCGTAGGCGAGGATCATCCGGACTGCGGCGGGATCGGCGAGTTCCTTGATCGCTGCCACCGCCTGGGCGACATTCAAGTCGTCATAGCCACTGATGGGCAGCTCTCTGGGATCGAGAAGGCCGGTGGCGGTGCGCAGTGAATGCGTTGCCTCGGCGGTGGAATCCGCGCCTTCACGCCGCGAGACCTGCTCAGTGGTTTCGAGAACAGCATCGCGCGAGGCCGCGAGCGTCTTCACGGCGACATCGCCCGCGTGCGCACCCCTGGCGAGCAACTCGCCCAGTGCGGGCGGGGCAGCACGGAATGTGTCCAACGCGCGGTCGATGCTGCGAGCAGACCACGTAACAGGGATATTGATCAGCTTCACCGCGGTCCCCGTAACCGCCTGAATCGGTGTTCGGCGCAAAGCCGCGGGCCCGCCGAGCGCGTCCTCGGCGAGTACGGTCGTCAACCATGTGACGGTGGCCGTATGGGCGGTGATCAACCGCTGCGCCACTGCTACTACATCGGCGTTCTGAACGGTGGTCGCGAGTGCTTTGACGTAGCGGGCACGGTCGAGCAGCTGATGTTCGAGGACGAGGTCTCCCAGCAAAGCTTCGTCGAACGGCTGGGCTTGTTCGCCGATCGCCTTGACCGCGGCGGCAGCCCTTCCGATGAACGGGCCGATCCGCTCCGGCGCGCCACCCAGTTCACGGATCGCGGCCTCGATGGCTTCCGCGCGAGCGCGGGCGTTGTGGGCGTTCTCAGCCAGCTCGCGGCGTACAGCCTCAGTGCGAGCTTGTGCGATTCGAGTCTCGGCGATTCGGATTTCGGTCTCCGTCAACTCGCGGATAACGCGCAGTTGCGCGAGCAGGGTCGTCACGGTGTTGCGTGTGCTCATGAAGTCTTTCCTTCGATGTCGACGTCAGGGAGGCGCAACGCTGCACCACTATGTCGACTACCCCGCACTCATGGTTCAAACATTGCGCCGCAACAGTTGTCGATCGTGTCCCGGGTGAGATCTTGCAGAATTCGGGGTGAGCCCGGTGGGTAGCACAGCACCCAGATCAGCGTTGTTCAGCTGACCTTTGATCAGCAGCCGGAGCTATCGGCGGTGTGTTCCAGTGATTCGGTCGAACGGTGGGCAAATGTCGTCGAGTGACTACTTCATTCACCGCCTCACCCAGTCGATACTCGACCAAGCCGTCGATCACCGCCGACAGTGGCTAACAGGATGATTCGCGAATCGGGGTTCGTCTCGAAGAACGACGCACTGAACAAGTCATACGCCACTTCGTCCTTCGCCTGCGGGAAGGTCCGCGGAGCAGCCAACACGCCTTTGAGAGCCGTTGCCGATCGGCCGGGTGACAAGGTATGAACCATCGCGGCGTGCCCGGTGATGAAGGACGGCGACGGGTCGTCCTCGACCACTGGCGTGCCGTGATAGCGCTGCGAGAGCGGCGATTTGGCTGTGTCGGCCGAGCATGGAGAAGCCAGTGAGGATCATCGCGATGTCGCGGCGGGGGCGACCTGTTCCAGCAAGGTCACCGCGGTGGCGAGGGCGGTGGTCATCGCCGCGATCACGACCGGGTGATCGGCCGGTGGCGCCTGGTCGATTTCACGCCCGGCCAGGGCTTGGGTGGTACGAACTCCGGCCAGGACCTCGCGGACTTTCGCGCCGGTGGTCGGGTCGAGATGGCCCGCGTCGTGGTGCTTGTCAGCGATCGCGGCGATCCACACCGCCAGCGGCGACGCCGAATGGTCTTTGCGCACGGCGCCGAGGACGATATACCGCTCGACGGCCACCGGGTCGGCCGAGAGCGACGCCAGACCAACTGTGCCGCACCAGGTATGGAATGCCTCCAATACTTCGGAGTGGGCGCGGGCGTGATGCCGGGGTCGCGGCCGCGGCGTCATGGGTGCGCGCGGCGTCGGCGGCGATCAGGTCGGGGTGATCGCCGCCAGTCGCGACCGAGATGGCTCGAAAGATACTTGGAGTCAACAGGATTCAGTTCTTCGAATGCTGACCGAAGGGGTACGACCGCGGATATTCTCGACAGATGGATACCCCGGTTGCCGTCCAGCGCCCGCCAGTAGCTGTGTTCCGGACGGTGCCCGACGGGGGAACCATCGCGTGTCTGAGCGCTGCGGTCCGGTCCGCGGCGACGCGGGCCGCGGCCGTGCTGGCACAGGTACCGACCCACTCCGGTCCGGTCGAGCGCACCGCAGCGTTGCGGCAAGGGGTGGCCGCTGTCGGCGAGCTGGTCGAGGCTCTGACCTCGGAGACCCTGCCGATCGTTGGTGAGGATCTGCCCGCGGAGTCGGTGAGCCAGTCGTTCTTCCGGGTCCGTGAGGTGGAGTTGTCCGATCAACAGGCGGCGCTGCACGGTGTTCTGGTCATCCATCGCGGTGTGGCGGACCTGTGTAGGGCCCCGCTGTCGGGTGCGGACTTGGCGATGGAAGTCGCGGGGATGCGGCGGGCTGTGCTCGACCTGACCGGCGCCGCGGAGACCGACGAGGCGACCGAACAGTTCCCCGTTCCCGCTGTAGCTGAGAACATTTCGTTGGAGAGCGAGTGGACGGCGCGGTGGCTCGTCGGGCACCAGGTCCACGTCCTGTTCAATATCTGCGCGGCGGTCGCGGTGACCGATGCCGCCCACTATCTCCGCCACGGCGCGGCCGACGCCGCACTGGAGCGGCTCGAACACGCGACCACGTATGTGCGTGGCTTCCCAGCGGCGATGATCCATGCCAGTACGATCCCGGTGGACTACTACATGGCCGCCGTTCGCCCCAGCATGCAGCCCCCGGAGGTGTCGACCCCGTTGAGTGGCCGACAGCATCGCGGCTACAAGACTTTTCGCAGCGCGATGAAGGATCTACTCACCGTGGTTCCGGATTCCTTCGATGCGCTCGCTGCCCGCGATCCCGAACTTGCCGCCGCCCGTGATGCCCTGCTCGAAGCGGACCTCGTCGACAGCGAACGTCACGTCACACTCGCCTATTCGATGGTGCGCCTTCGCCGTTCCATCGCGCAGTTGCCCACCGGCCCGGACAACGCCGTCGGCGAGCTCCGGCTGATGCGCCATCGGCGGGCCGCCCAGTACGCACCGCTGATCCGGTTCGGCGATCACTACATCGCCAACGCCGTGTCAGCCCTGCGGAATGGCTGAGCAGACGAACACTTGCCCTGCTGCTGACGTACTGAACGGAGAGCGTCGATGCATGAAATCGCGGAGACCGTCGATATCGCAGACCTCGAGTTGCCCCCGACGGAGACCACGGAGATCCACCGCCTCGCGCAGGCACTGTGCGGGGGCGAGCAGGACCGGGTGGACGACCCAACCTGGGTCGCGCGCGCCCGGGACTCCTGGGATGCGCTACCGCTGTCGCTGCGGCGCGGCGTTCGGCAGTTCCGGCGACATTCCGGACTGCGCGGATCGTTGGTCGTCCACGGCCTGCCGGTCGACGAGATGAGACTGCCCGACACTCCTTCGACAGCGGATTCTGTGCAGCGTGCGGCAGTCGTCTCCGCTGCCGTCCTCACCATGATCGCCTGCGGGCTCGGCGACCCGACCGCATATCTGGCTGAAAAATCCGGCGCACTCGTCCAGGACGTCGTCCCCGTGCGGGGCAGGGAATCCTTCTCCGGAAACGCCGGTTCGGTGTTGCTGACCTTCCACAACGAGAACGCCTTCCACCTGCACGAACCCGACTACGTGCTGCTGCTGTGCCTCCGCGGCGACCACGACCGGATCGCAGGTCTGCGGACCGCTTGTCTGCGTCAAGCGCTGCCCTTGCTCAGCCAATCGGCCCGGGAAACGCTGTTCGCACCAGAATTCATCACCGCGCCCCCACCGTCGTTCCCCACCGACAACGCCGTCCGCCCACCGCAACCACTGTTGTCGGGTGCGGTCGACGATCCCGACATCAGGATGGCCACGATCGCGACCACCGCGCTGACGCCGCGCGCCGAGGCAGCGCTGATCGCATTCGGCCGAGCTTGCGATTCGGTCGCCCGCACCACGGTGCTCACCCCGGGCGACCTGGCCATTATCGACAATCGGGTCACTGT
This sequence comes from Nocardia sp. NPDC055050, assembly GCF_053608345.1. Taxonomy (NCBI): domain Bacteria; kingdom Bacillati; phylum Actinomycetota; class Actinomycetes; order Mycobacteriales; family Nocardiaceae; genus Nocardia; species Nocardia sp. NPDC055050. Next base: position 95,546 of record NZ_JBSGVG010000011.1, on the reverse strand, counting down.
CCACGGCCGCACCGCCTTCCGACCGCGCTACGACGGCACGGACCGCTGGGTACAACGCACATTCGCCGTCGCCGACTTGCGCCGCTCCCGTGACCACCGACCAGGCGACGGGTACGTCCTCACCCGATGATCCGGGATCCCCGCGGGTCACCGCCGTCGTCTGGCACGACCCGAGGGCTCATCCCCGCTCATGCGGGGAGCACACCAATGTGAAGGATTCCTGCATCTGATGCGAGCATCTCGAGTCTCACCCGCTCAGCAACAGCGCTTACCGCCGGATCTCGCAGGCTTGGGCCCCCACAGACCGGACTGGTCCGCGGCGGACTCCAAAGATCAGTCGGCGACCAAGCAGAACGGGTGACCGGCCGGATCCAGCAGCACCCGCCACCGGTCGCCGCCCGGCTGGTGGTCCGGGCTGACCGCGCCGAGCCTCAGCGCCGACTTCTCCGCAGCGTCGAGGTCCTCGACGCCGAGGTCCAGGTGGAGCTGCTGCGGCACGTCCTGACCGGGCCACCGCGGAGCCCGGTATCCCTCGACCCGTTGGAAGCCCAGGTCGCAGCCCGAACCATCGGTCAGGCCGACGAACTCGTCAGTGTCAAAGCCGAGCTGCATGCCTGTCAGCTCTTGGTAAAACCGGGCCAGAGCCCGGGGATCGGCGCAGTCCAGAGTCACGCCTCGCAGCATGGCGATCGGCATCGTCCACTCCTCGGTCATCCGTGTTCGCGGGCCGCGGGGCGGCACCCGCAGGTAGTCATCCAACCGCACTGTGGTGGCTCGGCTCCACTCCTTTTCGGGCAGCGGACAGCGCTCTTCTCGGGCTCGGTCGTGTGCGTCGTTGCACCACCGATTCGGGCCGGTGACGGCGAGCGGGACGCGCGTGGTGGGGTGCGGAGCCGAGACTGCGGAAGCTCCGCGTTCCGGCGAGTTCGGCTGACCTGTTGTTGTGGATATTACAAATGCTGGGTGCGTGAGCCCGTTGGTGTTCGGAGTCCATTCACCGGGAGTAGTGGAACTCCTCGGCCAGAATCTGGGTTGTTGCGCAACAACGAATCCAGGTCGACCACCGGGTCCGGCTACGCGGCCACCGCGCGATCATTGCCAGTGACCGCGGGCGCCCAATCCCGCGCACTGGCTCGCGCCGACCGCCCCAACTGGCGATCGTCGGCCCGATCGCGCCGAGCGGCGATCGCCTCGACCGCTCACTCGCGTTCAACATCAGCGCGCCGACGTCTGGTCATGTGCATACGCACGACACCGCGCTGGCCGCCCGAAAAGGCATTGACCTACGCCGCAGTTCGGCGTTGATATCCTTGGTGCAGCTCAGGATTGCTACGACTCTGTATTTAAGGATGGATATAGAGTTCAAGGCGCTCTGGGCCAGTACCTCTCCTCACCACGATCTCGGCCTGCATCCAGGCTGAACTTGTCGGCGGCTGGTCGTAGCGTTCATGGAATGAACTGGAGACCGTGGTTGGAGCTGTGGAGCGAGGAATGGATCGCCAGCAGAGATCCTGATGAATTGGATCCCGAGGTGGTGCAGCAGCGCTGGCTCGGGTACGCCCCGGCAACCGAGGCCGACATCGCCGCGGTCGAGCAGCGCCTCGGCCTGCGGTTGCCACCCTCCTATCGCAGCTTCCTGCTGACCACCGATGGATGGCGCCATGCCGGGGAATTCGTGCGGAAGATGCGGGACACCACCAATCTGGGATGGCTGCGTGACCTCGAACCAACCTGGGAGTCCTGGGCCGACCTGATCACCGAACCACCAGTCGACGCGCCGGGTACCCCGTTCAGCCGCGGACTACTGATCTCGCTGCACGCCGACGTCGGAGTCCTGTTCCTCGACCCGGCCGACCGCAACGACAACGGCGAATGGGCCGCCTACAGCGTGTTTTCCTGGGGGGAGTTCCCGCGGCGGTATCCCTCGTTCACCGCCCTCATGGAATCGGAGTACCAAAGCCTTCATCAAATACGTCGGCCGGCGGGCAAAACCCGTGACAACTGGGATCTGGTGGCCGAACAGGCACGAGGCGAAGCCCTTTCCGGGGACATCGACACCGCCATGGCGGCCCTGGAGAAAGCCCAGCATTTCGGCCAGTCACGCGCCACGGTCTTACAAACCCAGCTCCAGATGTTCCTCAGCACCTCTTCCCCCTACGATGCCTGATTGCGAACGCGGTATCGGGTTCGAGGACACGGCGGGCGAGCATCCGATTCTCACCCGCCGCGCGGACCTCGCTGAGGTAGGCGCCCGACACTGCGCGGCCACTGCCCTCGGCTCGGCCTGAAGTTCGTGCTGGACAGTCTGATCGCTGACGGGTCACTACGGGCGTTCCGCGCCCCCCGGATCGAGGTCGACCACGCCTTTGCCGCTCGCAATGTCGAGTGGCACCGAGACCTGGTCGTGTGCGATCAACCAGGTGCCGGCGATCTTCCGCATTCCGTAGGTGACCCGGACCCATATACCGCTCGTTGCCTCGCCGTTCTTCAGCGTGCCGTGCAGACGCGCGAAGGCGTGCCCGAATGCCACACCATCGCCGACACTGAACGTCAGATCGCGCACGTCATAGGTCACACTCTCGAAGAACAGGAACACTCTCGCCCAGTTCTCGAGTTTCGCCGCCATCCCGACGTGTCGGTGCGGCGGCTCGAGGTCGAACGACACGATGTCGCTTGTGTACAGCAATTTCAGGACCTCGAGATCCTTAGCTCGCACTCCTTCGATCGCCTTGTCGATTTGGCGCCGAATATCAACTTCATCCGCCTCGATACGGTCAGCGCGTGACTGGAACTCGTTGGACGCGGTCATGATTCACTCCCCGAGAACTGCCTCTGCATCGCCCGCAGCGGCGCGAGGGCATTGCTCCAGGCGATGACCTGATCCAACGTTTTGTTCAGGGCGGCGACATGGTGGTCGCCCGGTGTGAAGGTGAGGTGGTTCTCGAAATCGGTGAGCAGGGAAATCTCTACCGGGCGGCTCACATCCGCCATACCGAGCCCGCTGCAGACCACCCGCAGTTGCGCCACGGCACGGGCGCCGCCGCTCACCCCGTAGGAGACGAATCCGACCGCCTTGTCGGTCCATTCCGCGAACAGATGGTCGATTGCGTTCTTCAGTACTCCGGGGATGCCGCCGTTGTACTCCGGAGTCACCATCACGAAGCCGTCGAACGGGCCGATCCGCTCGGCCCAGGCGCGGGTGTGCGCGTGTGCCGACGGGCCGAACATCGGCGGTGCGGGCTCGTCCAGATGCGGTAGCGGGTGATCGCGTAGATCGATCAGGTCGAATTCGGCGTCGCCACGCCGCGATGCCGCGTCCAGAACCCACTCGGCGATCTGGGGGCCACTGCGGTTCGACCGGGTACTGCCGAGGATGATGCCGATCTTGGTCATATCTGGAACTCCTGCTCTGCTGAAAGCGTTACTACCTTCCGACGACGTAGCCGGGCGAAATGTCAGGCCTCACAAATCGGGTCGCTGTTTCGTCGGATAAGTGAGTGCCGTCGACACGAGGAGCCGCACGCCATGACCGATCCGCAACTGCGCGCGGTGATCGACGAACGCCGTCAGCTGATCAATCTCGCTTACCGGCTGATCGGCTCGCTGGCCGAAGCCGAGGATGTGGTGCAGGAGACCTACGTGCGGTGGTACGCGCTCTCCGAGCGACAGCGGCAAGACGTGGTGACGCCTGGTGCGTGGTTGACGACAGTCGCCAGCCGCATCTGCCTCGACCTGCTCGGCTCGGCGCGCGCCAGGCGGGAACAGTATGTGGGCGAGTGGATTCCAGAGCCGATACCCAACCACTCCGAGTGGTTGGGTGGTCCCGCGCCCGGAGACCCCGCCGACCGGGTCACCCTGGACGAGTCGATCGGCATGGCCTTTCTGGTCGTGCTCGATTCCATGACGCCGGCCGAGCGAGTGGCGTTCGTCCTGCACGACGTCTTCCGCTACTCCTTCGCCGAGATCGTCGACATCGTCGGCCGCACCCCCGCGGCATGCCGCCAGCTCGCCTCCAGCGCCCGCCGCCGCATCGATACCTCGCAGCGCCCATCGAGCGCCCAGCGCGCCGATGTGGTCAGGGACTTCAAACGGGCTTGGGAAACAAGCGATATGGAGGCCCTGATCGGACTGCTCGACCCGACCGCAATCGCGACCGCGGACAGCGGCGGTCTCGCTCCGGCCTTCCGCGAGCCGATCACCGGCAGCGAACACATCGCCAGCGCCTGGATCGAAATCGCCACCCGCGGCCCCCAGGTAGCTCTGCTCGAGCGCACAGTAAACGGTCAGCCCGGCCTGGTCGCCCAGTTTCGCAATGCCGTCATCTCCGTCTACGCCTTCGATATCGTCGGCACCCGCATCACCCGCATCTGGGCAATCCGCAACCCGGAGAAACTGCGTCTCTGGACAACCAGCTGAACTGTGGCTGCGGAAACATGGCGGCCAGAACCCGCCGACACCCGTTGACCGAACGCACGGTATTCGGCAGATGCGGACGTTCGTGACCGCGCAATCCCGGGATGCGAGCATGCACTCCACCACCAAGGGTCTTCACCTTCTTCGTGGTCGTATTCGTCGTCACTGTGCCAAACTGATAAGAGTCAATTGCTATGACCCGGGGAGACTGTTCAGGAGGTTGATCATGTGCCTGCCCGGTTTCAGCGCTGAATCATCGATTCTCGGCGAGGGCGGGTCGTAGATGGCGGACTGGGACGGCGCAGGCTACGCCCACATCAGTGGACTCCAGCGCGCGCTGGCGACGGACGCTGTGGAGTCCGTCTCGCTCGCGGGTGCCGAGCGCATCCTCGACGTGGGTTGTGGCGACGGCTATGTGACTCGCCTGATCGCGGCGCGAGTACCCGCTGGTTCCGTGCTCGGCATCGACCCGTCGCCGCGAATGATCGAGGCCGCCCGCACGGCCGACGACCAGCTCACGAACATCGACTTCGGAGTCGGCGATGTCACGACCATGACCTTCCCCCGCGACTTCGACCTCGTCGTCTCGTTCAACGCACTGCACTGGGTGCTCGACCAGGAGACGGCCTACCGGCACATCGCCGCGGCGCTGAAACCCAGCGGACGGGTGCTCGTGCAATATGTCTGCGCCGGACCTCGCCCGAGCATCGAGAACGTCGCGATGGCGGTCACCGGCGATGCGCGCTGGTCGACAGCGTTCGCCGGGTTCGCGCGCCCCTTCGTGCATATCGACCCCGACGCGCTGCCCTCGATCGCGGGGAGTGCCGACCTCGAGGTCACCGCACACTCCGTGACCGACCGGGAATGGGACTTCGGCTCACGCGAGGCCTTCGCCCAGTGGTGCACGGTCGGGTTCGCGGACTGGACAGCTCACATTCCCCCCGCCGACATCCCGGCCTTCATCGACGAGGTCGTCGACCGCTACGAAGGCGTCGCCGGCCGGCCAGGACTATTCCGATTCCTGCAGTTACGGGCCGAGCTGTCGCGGCGGACCGACTTCCTAGAACCCGGGTAGTAATGCGCCACTTGAACGGTCTGCGCACTAGCGACGGTGGCGAATGCCTAGAAATCCAGAACTTCTCGCGACGAAACGCGATAGCCCCCGGAGCACAGACGTCGATCATCAAAGTCGCTGAACCAGCGACGACGTTCACGATGACAACCGGGTCGCGGCCGAGGGGCCGAATTAGTAGACAGCAGACCAGTATTCGTTCACCGTCCATGTCACCGCACGGAATTCGGGGTGTTTCGGATCGTCAGTGACGGTGATCGTCGCACGCGCCAGGTCGATCTTCATGCCATCGGCCACGAACTGCTGACTATTGGCGGTGAAAGTGAAGAAGGCTCCTTCGAAGGGATCCGGCCGTAGCGCCGGCGCCGCCGCCCGCATGATCCGGGTACCAGCCTGGTCCTCGCACACGAAGAATCGCTGGTCGCCGCCCACTCGGCTGCCCTGAAAGGTGGTCACCGGACGCCCAGTGGTCTGGCTGACCAGCAGCACCAGCCGTTCCGCGCCCTGACATCGGGCGAACGAATCGCGATAGCCGTAGGTGTCGGTGCCGTCGGGCAATGTGCCATCGGTCTGAGTCGGTTCGGCCGTCGTGCTGGTGCGCGGCGCTGACGGGCTGGGCGAGGTCGCGGCGGTGTTCTCGCCGGAACACGCCACCATCGAACAGATCAACGCGGCCCCGATCAGCGCCGGAAAACCTTCCCGTGCTGAAATCATCAACGGAGACCAACAATTCAGACAAACGCCGTTCTGCCGCACTGCCGCCAACACGCGGACTTCCAGTTCGACGCCCGGCTCGAGCCCCCGGGGTTACCGTGGAGTGAGGTGTCTAGGAGAGGACCGTCGCCATGTACCCGCCCGGCCCCCGACTACCCGCGATCGCGCAGACGATCCGGTATGTGCAAGCGCGGGAGCGGTTCATGACCGCCACCGCTCTCCGTTACGGCGACACCTTCACCCTGCGCATGGTGCCGCCATACGCCCGACATCTGGTTGTCTTCACTCGCCCCGAGCACGTCCGCGAGATCTTCGCCGCCTCCCCCACCGACCTGCACGCCGGCGAGAGCAACGGCATCCTGCGTCCGCTGCTCGGCGATCATTCGGTGCTCATCACCGACGAGGCCGAGCACGCTCGTGCCCGCCGCCTGCTGATGCCCGCCTTCACCGGGCCAGCTCTGACCGGTTACCGCAAGATGATCGAGCAGATCGCCGCTGGCCACGTGGAGACCTGGCGGGCTGGGTCGACGATCCGCGGCCTGGACGCGATGACCGGGATCACCCTCGATGTCATCGGCGAGGTGGTGCTCGGTGTCGCCGATCCGCGCCGCCGCGACCTACTCGGTCCACCCATGCGCCGGATCACCGACATCGCCCCGCTCACCCTGCTCGGTTCCCGCTACCCGGCCCTACAGAACCGCGGCCCCTGGAAGCGGTTCCACCACGACCGGGCCAGTCTGGACGCCCACCTCTACGCCGAGATCGAGCAGCGCCGCACCGGCAGCAACGCCACGGGCGCAGATGTGCTGTCGCGGCTGATGGCAGCGGGCAGCGGCAACGACACCCCGCTCACCCCGGACGAACTCCGCGATCAGTTGGTCACCCTGCTCGCCGCCGGGCACGAGACGACCTCGGCCGCACTGTCATGGGCGCTACGCGAACTGGCCGCCAACCCCGCACAGCAGGACCTCGCCCGCCAGGCCGCGCTCGACGGCGACACCGTTTACCTCGAAGCGGTGATGAAGGAAGCACTGCGCTACCACTGGGTCATCGGAGGGATCGTGCGAAAGCTCACCCGCGACATGACGATCGGCGGCTACGACCTGCCCGCTGAAACCGTCGTCGCGACCTCGATCCTGCTCGCACACCAGCGCCCCGAGGCTTTCCCGGACGCGGTGTTCCGGCCCGGCCGCTTCCTCGACGGCAGCGTGGCGCCGAATACCTGGCTGCCGTTCGGCGGCGGAGTGCGGCGGTGCATCGGGGCGGGTTTCGCGCTGATGGAAGGCGCGGCGGTGCTCCAAGAGATCCTGCGCCGCCACGTCCTGTCCCTGCCCGCGGCCGCGACGACGCGGGGCCGGGTCCGCAACATCACGAATGTGCCGTCCGACGGTGCACCGATTCTGGTCAACTGAAAAGCGCACCGTCATTGGTGGATGCTCTGTTTCGCGCGACGCCGGATGGAGTTTCAGACGCCCTCTGACGTACAGGTCGAATTCGGGCGACAGGACCATCAATCCGTCGTGCTGGCGTGTGCTGCGATGATCCGCCAGCCGTGCGTATCGTCGTGCAACCAGGAACGCGTGTAACGCATCCTGGCTCCGAAAGGCTCGCCGTTGACGGTCCCCTCGATGGTCCCGAGAAACCAGGTCACCCCGGCACGCCCGTCGGTGAGTACGTTCAGCTCTTCCTCGACCATGGCCGTCACCACCTGCGTCCGGGTGCGGTGAAGCTCCAGGTCATCGGTCTTGGTGTAGACGTCTGCGCCGAAGGTGAAGATCAACCGGTCATCGAGCAGACGATCCAGCGCCTGCACATCCCCGGCAAGTTGCGCGGCCTGCAACCGCCGCTCAGCATCCCGTAAGTTCTCCATGCGCCTCACCTTGCCAGCCGATGTCGCACCCACGCCACGATGTTCGCGTTCAGCTGAGGCTGTCGCGATCCACGAGTCGACCCGACAGCGGGCGTCAGCGGGTGCCGATGGGCTGACCGAGGAAGGCCGCCAGCTCACCGCCGATGATCGAGACCCACTCCCCCCATGTGCGCGAGTCCAGCGCCATGGAGCCGACTTCATCGAGCTGGCAACCATTCTCGACCGGCACCCCGGCGAAGCGATCTCGCATCCACATCATGGCGCTCGGCAGGCCGATACCCTCCAGGCTCAGATGCTCGCTGAAGTGATCACGGGTATAGGTCACCTGCGCGTTCGGATCCTGACAGTAGGTGCCGTAGAGCTTGTTGACCGGCCCGACGGGCACCAGCCAATCCATGTTCGCCTGGTACAGGAACACCGGCATGTCCGGCACGCTCTTACCCATCCGGGTGCGCTCGATCACCGCCTGGGCAGCCGGTGCCGCGAGGGGATCTCCGGGTGTATTGAACAGCCCCTTGATATCCATGAACGGGAACAGCGCCGCCTGAAAGCCCACGCACAGCTGATCCTTCGCGGTCAACAGCGCCTGCCCCAGCGGGTTGTTCGTTTCACGCAGGAAGGCGGCGAACTCCGGCTCTTCATGCGCCAGGCCGATGATGCCCGCGTACACCAGACCGGAGGCCGCGTTGTTGTTCGCCAGATTCACCAGCTCGCCCAGGTCGGCATCAGTGCCGCCGGAGACCGCGCCGACGATATTCAGTTCCGGCGCATAGGTTTTGCGCATCTCGGCCGCCCACATCGTAGGGACCGAACCACCGGAGTAGCCCATCATCCCGACCTTGGTCGCCGCTCCGTCCAGACCCATCGGCGCGAAGTTCTCGGCCGCGCGAATGCCGTCGAGCGCGATCCGCCCGGCCAAGGGGCCGTGCGCGAAGGCCGCGTTCGGCCCCTGGTGATCGGGCACCACCACGGCCCAGCCCTGTTGCAACGCAACCTGGACCTCGAGGAACCCGATCGGCGCGACCAGCTGCCCGGTGAGGAAGCCGGGCAGCGCCCACTGCTGGATCGAATACGACGAGGCGCAGTACTTACCCGTCGAGTCCTCGGCCATGTGGTACGAGAGCAGGTTTCGCGACCCGCGTGGCACTTCTCCGCGCGGCTTCAGCACCGTCGCGACAGCGCCTATCGGTTCGTCGCGACTGTTGTTCGACCGATACGACAGCTGCCAGGCATCGACGTTGAGCGGCAGCACGTTGTAGGTCGCGACGTTCACCTGCCGCGCGGCGATGATCTCGCCGGGCTGTTTGGCTGCGACGACGTCCGCGGGCGGGCGGTAGAAGGAATCGAACTCCGGTATCGCCGGTGAACTCACGAACGGCGGCGCGGGCTGCACGACTCCGTCGAACGGCAGTGCCGAGGCCGGCGCGGCGACGACTGTGGCGGTCCCCGCGACCATCATCACGGCGAAGGCGAGCGAACGGGCCCGCACCCGCCACCTTGTCCGGCTGTGGCGGTCTCTCACCGGCGGGCGCCAGTTCACTGCGGCCATATCGAGCACTCCCAGCATCATTGTTGGACGCGAATATCTAAGATGTGGGGCACATTACCCATCCGGCGAGAGATGAGGCAAGTCACAGTTGGCTCCACGAATAGGTCCATCCAGCCTCAGAGTTGCAACGTTGATGACCAACTGACCCAGACACTCAGACCTATCGCCTTCGCCACCCAAGCGCATCGATTTCATTGCGTGTAGACCGAAATGATCCGGCTACCAGCGCAGTGGGCAGTGGGCCAACGGTGACCGATCGAGATTGGACATACATAGACAATGACGTCTAATGTTTCGCTCCGACTTGGAACACAAAGCGTCTGGGTCAGTGCAGTGGCACACTCGAGAGGTTGGGGAAGATGAACTTTCGTCCAGGAGCGGCTAGCCGCCGTCTGATGGGGCTGGCGGCGGGGGCGATGGCAATCGCGATGATCGTCGGCACCGCCCCCAGCACGGCCGAGCCGACTGTGGTTCAGCCCGCTACTCCGATTCCGGCCCCGCCGGAGCTCGATCCCGCCTTTTACCGACCAGCCGCCGACGTCGTTGCGGCGAAAGCACCCGGTGAGATCATCGCCGCGCGCCAGGTGAACGTCGCCAACGTCGGGGTCATCCCGCTCAATGTCGATGCGTGGCAGGTGTCCTACCGGTCGAACAACAGCCGCGACGAGGCCGTCCCGGCCGTCGCGACGGTACTCAAGCCGCGGAATTCGACACCGTCGAAGCTGGTGTCGATGCAGATCGCCGAGGATTCGCTGGCCGGGTATTGCGCGCCGTCCTATGCCGTGCAGCAATGGTCGCCTGCCATTCTGGCCGGCCAGATCGTCGCTCCGGCAGAGTTCGTGATCGCGCAAGCGGCGGTGCAACAGGGCTGGGCCGTCGTGATCCCCGACCATCAGGGGCCCGACAGCGCGTACGCGGCTGGGCCACTGGCCGGTCGCATCACCCTCGACGGCATTCGGGCCGCCCGGAGTTTCGAGCCGCTACGAGTCACGCCGGATGCGCGCATCGGCATGTACGGATACTCCGGTGGCGCGATCGCCACCGGCCACGCGGCCGAGCTGAAACAAAGCTACGCACCCGAGATCGATATCGTGGGTGCCGCCGAGGGCGGTGTTCCCGCCGATCTCGGTGCGGTGCTCAGCAACGGCAACAACGGGGCGTGGTCCGGGATCATCTACGCCGCGGTCCTCGGCCTTTCGCGTGAGTATCCGGATTTCGCGGAGATGTTGAACCGCGACCTCGACCCGCTGGGCAAAGGTCTGGCGACGGTAAAGGGCGGGCTGTGCGTGCAGTACAACACCGCGCTGGTGCCCTTCCTGAATATCTCGGGCATGCTGCGGACTCCCGGCGGTGACCCGCTGCGCGACCCCGTTGTCATGGCGACCATGGACAAGACCCGCATGGGTAAGTCTGTTCCCGACATGCCGATGTATATCTGGAACGCCAACCCGGACGAACTCATCCCGGTCGGTCCGGTGAACACGTTGGTGAACAAGTACTGCGAAAGCCCCACGGCGACGGTGCAATACACGCGTGAGCACTTTGCCGAGCACATCACAACGGAGATCTCCGGGGCCGCGCCGGCGCTGCTGTGGTTGAAGGATCGACTCGACGGAGTTCCCGCTCAGCCGGGGTGCAGCATCACCGATGCGGGCTGGCTAGCCCTGAATCCGGACGGAATGACCCTGTTCGCGTCCATCTTCGGCGAGACGATCGCGTCGTTCTTCGGCAAACCGATCGGAGTCAAATAGTCGAGCCAGCTCGGAGTGGACCACCGAATCATCGGCTTCTTCCGAACTGTCCATCGGCTGCCGCGAACCGGCCGCGCTCGGGCCACTAGAGTTGACGGCGTGATTGCGAGCGGGTCCCCACGCATCTACGACGGTCGCCCGGTCGAGGATCGCCGGGCCGAACGGCGAGAGCAGTTCATCGCAGCCGGTCTCGCCGTGTTCGGCGAGCAGGGATATCAAGGCGCATCCATCACGATGGTGTGCAAGGCCGCTGGGTTGGCCCGCGCGCAGTTCTATGAGCATTTCGGCAACCGCGAGCAACTACTGCTGGCGGTCTACGACCTGGTTCAGACTGATGCGCGCCGGGCGGTGGTCGAGGCGCTGAGCGAGGCCGGCGAGGTGGACGCGCCCGCGCGGGCGCGCATCGCTGTGCGTGCCTACGCCGAATCGATCGGGATGAACCCCCATCGTGCGCGGGTATCTTTCGTCGAAATCGTCGGCGTGAGCGCCGATGTCGAGAAGCACCGGGTCGACCAGCGTGAGATCTGGGTACAGTTCTTCACGGCAGAGCTGAAGCAGGCGCGAGACCCGGACTTCGTTCCCGCCGGCGGTTTCCGTGCCGCAGCAACAGGTTTCATCGGAGCGCTCATGGCGCTGGTTCATCAGTGGAGCATCGAGGGAACCTCCGCCGAACTCGAGGACCTGGTCGAGGTTCTGACGCGTTTCCTCATCAGCGTGATGTGAAGCCGGCTGTCGGCCGCGGCGGACTGATTGCCGGAGACCGCGCTGTCCCGGGCAATCAGTCACCGGTGGTATCAGTCAGCCAACGGGATATCGATACCCGCGGCACCATGGAAGGCGGACAGCGTCACCACGGCGCCAGGTTCGGTCTCGCCGGCGTACAAGGGGTCCTCGGTGGCGAGGATGACGGCAAGCCGGTGGCCGGCGGGGACCCGATAGTCAGTGGCCTGCAAGCGCAGTTCGACTGCGGTGGGGTGTTCCGGTACGGCGTTGCTCACGGTGGTCGCGGCATGGGTGATGATCTTCAGGTTGCCGGTGACCACGTCCAGGTCGAAGAGGTAGGCGACGACGGTGGCGGTCTTCGTGGTGGGCGTCACCGTCACACGAATTCGCGGGATGCCCGCGATGTGGTGCGGCGACGGGAGCGGAGCGCTCGTCCACACCGCTGCGGCGGATCGGTCGACCTCGGCGAGCTTGTGACGCACGGGCATGAGCAACCGCTCGCGGAAGCCATCCATGACCAGTTGATTCACGGCGCGGACATTCGGGGCACCGGACCGGATATTCCGGCTGAGATCCGATGGCGGGTCGAGAACCAGCGCACCATCGCCGGATCCGCTCGCAGGTGCGGCGAGATAGTAGGTGCGGATCGGATTGGACGACCAGTCTTCCACACCGGCGAAGGAGGAGACGGTGAAGCTGTGCATAGTCTCGGTGTGCACGGCACCGTCGTCATCGATGCCGTTGTCGACACCGTTGAGATAGTGGTCGAGCCAGTCGTATGCGGCCTCGGTGGTGCGGGTGTACACACCGAGCAGCAAGCCCGGGATCTCCACTGCCCCATGATCTCCGATTGCCAGATCCAGGCGCTTGGGGCCGGGGAACTCGGCGAAGTAGCTCAGCAGCTGGTTCTGGGGAAAAATGGTCTCGTGCCAGTAGCTGGTGAAGAAGGTCGGCACGGGGCGGCGCTGATCCGGGATGTGGGCGGGTGACCGCCGTCGCGCGTACTTCAGCACGCCTTCGATGTCGGTGTTCGTCCGGAAGTCCTCGAGCACCTTCACCAGTTCGGCGCTGGGCTTCTCACTGATCGCGGCCAGCGCTTCGGCGGCGAGGATGTGGCGGGTCCCGTTGTCGTACAACGCTTCGCCGAGGTCAGCCCATGTGCTGAGGGCGACAACCGCTTTCACGCGCGGATCGGACTGAGCGACGAGCTGGCCGATACCTGAGCCGTAGGAGATGCCGGCCATGCCGATACGCTCCGGGTCTACCTCGATTTCCGGGTGATCGAGCGCCCAGCTGATCACCAGCGACCCGTCCGCGACGTCTTCGGGACCGGCCACCGTCAGCTCGCCACCGGAACCGGGCAAGCCGCGCTCGGTATAGGCAACGACGGCGTAGCCGCGCATGAGCAGCCTGATCAGCGCCCCGGAGTACATTTTCCAGCCCGCCGGGTCCAAACCGGCGGGAAGCACGACGAGCGGATGCGGGCCTCCGCTGGTCGGCCAGGCGGCCATCGCGTCGAGCAGATCGCCGTCGTAGCCGGGAATCTGGACCTGAGCGAACCGGCACCGCCCGCGGACGGCGGCGATGTCATCGACCAAGTAGTCGGGGACGCCGGCCGCGTTCCCGGTGAGCAGATCGGCAACGACGGCGAACGCGGCGGCTTCCTGATCGGGGGCGAGTAGACGCAGGCGGTCCGGGCGAGCTTCTGGCATGGCGATCTCCTGTCGAATTGGTGTATTTCACGGCAGCAGAACAGTTTCGCGACAAGCAAGGGAGCCACTGCGGGATCAGATCCGAGCCCCCCGCTCAGCAGTTATGCTACATCGACATCAATCATCTGCGTGTCCTGTTGCCGCAGTTGCCATCCGAATTCCCTCCCCCGCGCTCGTTGACTGATCATGTTCTGCCCCAACACTTCACAGCGTCGAGCCGGAGACGGCGCGAACCGGGCGGCCCTCGAAGTTCCCAGCACACCGACGCCCACCGCGATCGCCCCCTCGGTCGTCGCATATCCGAGGAAGCCGTATGCCCGGCACCGGCCCACTTCTCACAGAACGGCCGTAGAGCACGTCGGCGCCGGATCGTGCCGACCGGGCTCGCCCGCCGTTCCCGCCGTTGTTGTCGCAGCCGTCACACCAAGCCGCACAGGCCTCCATGCCAGCTAGTTGATTAGCACAAGTAATGTAATGTATAGTTGCATTCTGCAAGTAAATATTCTCGTCTGGGAGTAATCATGGCAGTGTCACCCGATACGGCTCAGAGCCTGATCAGAGAGCTCTATTTCATGGGCCGAACCATCCGCGCTGCCCTCTCCCATCCCGACGAAGGGGACCTGCTTCCAGGCGGCATCGGCGTGCTGGGCTCGCTCGAGGCCAGGGGTCCGTGCCGGCAGGTGGATCTCGCTGTGGACTTGTGTATCAGCCCGTCGACACTGAGCAGGCATGTCGCCGAGCTGGTGCGCTCCGGCAACATCGCCCGCCACGCCGATCCCAGCGATGGCCGGGCCACTCTCATCCAGATCACCGACGAAGGACGCGATCTGCTGCGGCGAGTCCGAATATCGCGAGCACAGGGATTGCAGATCGCTCTCGCCGATTGGAGCGAGGACGAAGCCGAACAGGCCACCTCGGTCGTTCGCAAACTCAGGAATTCACTGGCCGCAGTCGTGCCCCACACCGCGGTGGGCACGCGCCGGCCGGTTTCGACAGAAAGTCAGGAAGCGGATGTCTGATCCAGTCGAGTCGGGGACGCGGCGGGCCCCGGTCGCGATGACCCATCGTCAAATCCTGGAAGCCATGACCGGGCTGCTGGCGGCGCTGTTCACAGCACTGCTCAGCACCACGATCGTGGCGACCGCGCTGCCCACCATCATCGGCGACCTGGAGGGGTCGCAGACCGCATACGCCTGGGTCATCACCACAGCACTGCTGGCCAACGCCGCGTCCACCCCGATCTGGGGCAAATTCGCCGATCTGTTCAACAAGAAGCTGCTGGTCCAGTCGGCCATCGTCATCTTCGTCATCGGTTCGGTGATCGCGGGCGTCGCGGGCAATGTACCCATGCTGTTGGCGGCACGAGTCATCCAGGGCATCGGCATGGGCGGCTTGACCGCGCTCGTCGTCGCGATCATCGGTTCCATCGTCTCGCCGCGTGAACGCGGGCGCTATTCCGGCTACATGGGTGCGGTGATGGCGGTGTCGATGTCGGGTGGACCCATCCTCGGCGGTGTCATCGTCGACAGTCCGCTCGGCTGGCGCTGGTGCTTCTTCGTCTGTGTGCCCCTGGCCGTGATCGCCCTGGTGCTGCTGCAGCGGACCCTGCGGCTGCCGACCGAACGCAAGGCTGGGGTGTCGATCGACTGGCTCGGCGCCGCCCTGATGACCGCCGGTGTGTCGGTGCTGCTCATCTGGGTGTCGTTCGCGGGGAAGGCGGACTACTACGCGTGGTTCTCCCGCGAATCGGCCCTGTACGTCGGCGTGGGCGTAGTGCTGCTGCTCGCGACCCTGCTGGTCGAATCCCGAGCCAAGTCGCCGATCATCCCGCTCTCGATCGTCACCGAGCGCACCACCGGTCTGGCGATCATCGCCTCGATCGCGGTCGGAATCGGGATGTTCGGAGCGACCACCTTCCTCGGCCAGTACTTCCAGACCGCGCGCGGATACTCACCGACGGTGGCCGGTGTGCTGACCATCCCGATGGTCGCGGGCATGCTCGTCGCGTCGACCGGTTCAGGACAGCTGATCACCCGGTTCGGGAAATGGAAGTCGTTCGTCGTCACCGGCGGTGCGCTGCTGGTGGTCGGGTTCGGGCTGCTCTCGACGATCGACCACGCCACCAACCTATGGTTGGTCGGCACCTACATCGCCGTTGTCGGGCTCGGTGTCGGCATGATGATGCAGAACCTGGTGCTGGCCGTGCAGAACACCGTGAGCGTGCACAATATCGGCGCGGCATCGAGCAGCGTCGCGTTCTTCCGCACGTTCGGTGGCGCGATCGGTGTCTCGGTGCTGGGGTCGGTCTTGGCTACCCGTGTGAGCGAGCTGTCGACAGAGGGTTTCGCGAAGATCGGTGTGACAACCAGTTCCTCCGGCGGCAGCAATCTGAACCTGCACGGCCTACCCGCACCGATCGCGACGATCGTGCGCGCCGCCTACGGCGATGCGACCGGCCGGATCTTCCTCATCGCCGCCGGGGCAGCGGTCGTCGCCTTCCTCGCGACCATGTGGCTTCCGAATCGTCCGCTGCGCAGCACGATCGACATCGATCCGGCGCTCGACCCGACCGTGAAAGAGTCTGCGTCGCAGGACAATCCGACCGATGCCGACAGAATGGCAGCGCTGGACGCCGAATTGGCCGTCCTCGCGGACCCGAGGTGGGAAGAAGACCCGGTCTGGGAAGGCGCTGAGCGAGTGTTGTCCGAGTCAGAGCTGGTGCCGACCGCTTCGGCCGGACGGCACGCACCGGTAGCTCAGAACGGTCATCGGGCCTACCAGGCCGACGCGTCATCGCAGTCCGCTCCGTCCACCGGCGGGTTGTCCGGCTCGGGCATCGGCGGTGGAGCGGTGGACGGTCACGTCCGCCGCGAGAATGGTCAGCCGTTACCGGGTGCGGTGTTGACGTTGATCGATCAGGGTGGCCGTCAGGTCGCGCGGGCGTGCAGTGCCGCTGATGGTGGCTATGCGATCAGTGCGCCGGCGTCGGGGGGTCATGTGTTGATCGTGTCGGCGATGGGGCACCAACCGGCCGCGGTCAATGTTTCGGTCGGCCGGCGGCCCCTGCGCATGGATCTGACCTTGGTGGGTTCCGGTGAGTTGTCGGGTGTCGTCCGCACCGCGGCGCACGGCTCGCCGTTGTCGGGTGCGACCGTCACCTTGACCGATATGCGTGGTGAGGTGGTCGGGGCCGCGGTCACGGGCGGCGACGGCACCTACCTGTGCCACGGCGTGGTGTCGGGTGTCTACACCTTGGTCGCGGCGGCTGAGCACATGCGTCCCAGCGCAATCACATTGACGGTGCCCGACAGTGGCGTCATGCGTCATGACATCGAGTTGACCGCGATGGCGGTGCTCACCGGATCGGCGCGGGCCGACGGCGAGCGGGCGGCGCCGGACGTGCTGGTCACTGTGCTCGACGCCGCGGGTGAGGTGACCGCGACGGCGCGCACCGACGAGAACGGCCGCTACGTCGTGACCGATCTCGTCGAAGGGCAGTACACCGTGGTCGCTCGTGGCTATCCGCCGGTGACCGGGCAGGTCACCGTGACCGGTAGCGAAGCCGCCTACGACCTGCGGCTCGGTTACGACCTCGGGGATCGTTGATGAGCGGGCTGACCGGTCGTGTTCGCACCGCGGAGGGGTGGCCGGTGCCGGACGCGGTGTTGACGGTGACGGATATGACGGGCAGCCAGATCGCCCGTGCGGTTGCCGACGAAACCGGCGCGGTGAGCACCGGCCTGATGCCCGCGGGTACTCACACCGCAGTGCTCATCGCTGTCGGGTTCGAGCCCGTGGCACGGATCGCGCAGATCTCTTCCACCGGGACGGGCGCGCTCGGTGAGGTGGTCTTGGTGCCGACGATGGGGGCAGTGGCGCTGCCCCCGACCGGGCCGTGGACGATCGATCCGGCGCATTCGACAGTGATCGCCACCGCGCGTCATCTCGGAATCGCGAGCATCAAAGCCCGATTCGCCGAGGTGAGTGGGCGACTCGATATCGCTGAGCCGTTCGAGCGATCCACCGGGTACGCGGAGATCAAAGCGGCGGGTATCGATACCGGAATCTCGATGCGTGACAACCACCTGCGCTCGCCGGAGTTCCTGGACGTCGACAGGTATCCGATGATCACGTTCACCGGTCACGGGTTACGTCGTACCGGGGGTGACACCTGGGTGATGCCGGGTGAGCTGGTCATGCACGGGCAGCGCCGCTCGGTCGATCTCGAGGTGGCCTTCGGTGGGTTCGGATCAGATCCGTGGGGTGGGGTACGCGCCGCGTTCCACGCCGAAACACTATTGCACCGCAACGATTTCGCGATCGACTACAACGCGATTGTGCGCACGGGCGTGGCCGCCGTCGGGACCACCGTCAAAATTGAACTCGACATCGAAGTCGTACAAGGCGAGCAGCTACCCGCAATCTAGCGATCACCCACACCTTGTCGCCGCGGATTGTCGAGTCGGAAAGCGAGTCTGGCGCGATCAGCGCGGGCGGGCATCGAGCACACAGTCCGGCGCGGCGGTGGGCACCGTCCGCAGCAGCGTGAAACCGCCGCGCGCGAGCAGCTCGCGGAACTGTGCCTCGGTGCGTTCGTGGCCGCCGTCGGTGTTGACCAGCATCTCCAGGTCGATGAATTTGCCCGGGTGCGGGCGCTGATGATCGGGCAGCACCAGTTCGATCACCAGCAGCCGGGCAGACGGATCCATCGCGGCGTGGATCGTGCGCAGGATCTGCTCGGCCTTGGCGTCGGACCAGTCGTGCAGGATGTGTTTGAGCAGGTAGACGTCACCACCTGCCGGAATCTCGTCGAAGAACGACCCCTCCCGCGCCGCGCAGCGCCCCGCCAGCCCGTGCGCCGCGAGTTCGCTGTCCAGGTTCGCGACCACGTCGGGCAGGTCGAACACGATGCCCTCGGCGTCCGGGTAGCGGTCGAGGATCTCCACCAGCAGGCTGCCACGCCCGCCGCCGACATCCACCAAGGTGCCGAACTGGCCGAAATCGTAAGCCGCCAGCAGCGGTTCGATGGACAGCGTGCTGATGCTGGTCATCGCGCGGTCGAACAGGTCGCCGATCTCGCGGTGCGTCGCGGCATACTCGAAGAAGCTCGCACCGTCGAGAGCGGGGCCGACGGCTTCGCCGGTACGTACCGCGTCGGTCAGGTGGGTCCAGTGGTTGCGGTGAAACGGCGAACCGAAGAACAGGGACGTGTCGCGCAACGTCACCTCGCCGTCGGAGCGCAGCGACTCACCCATCCTGGTGAGCCCATAGGAACCGTCGCGATGCTGGGCGAACACCCCGAAACTCACCAGCAGACGCATCAGCCTCCGCACGCCGCCCTCGTCGGCGCCCACCGCCGCGGCCAGCTCCGCCGCCCCGCGCCGCCCACGGGCCAGTTCGTCGGCGATACCCAGCTCGGCCGCGGCACTGATCGCCTGCGAGAGGAATCCGGCGATCTGTAGTTCCAGTAGCGCGATATGGCCGGGAACCAGTCGGCGATGCAGCGCCGAGAGCGCGTCGCGCACTCGCTCGACGGCTCGCAGAACCGGTGTGGGTGGCGGCTTCTTCAGTGCTGTGGACGTCATGAGACTCCATCGTCGGCCGGTTGACCTGCACGTACGCGACGAAGCTTACGGGAACCGCGCGCGTCGGGATACAGGAATCGGGGTCAGGTCGGAGTCGCCGGTGCGAACGGCAGAACCGCGTCGGCTGCGCTGGTGCGCAGGGCGTGCGCGGCGACATGGCATTCTCGAGACGACCCAGGTCCGCTGAATCGAGCTCCCGACCCAACTACTGATCGCGCGCCCGCGAGATCGTTGACAACAATAACGAGCTCGACAACCCCGGCGGAGAAAGGTGTTGAGGCTCAGCAACTTTCATTGCCGGACAACGTTGACCGCGAGTATTCGATAGCGCCGATCCGGAGTGACAACGACTGCGAATGACTGATGCCCGGTCGTTGGCTGCGCAGCGACCGGGTGGTGGCCGGTCGACGTGGCTACAGCGAAGCGGAGGCGCCTCGTGCCACGTCGACCCGGCAACCCGATCCGAGCACGCTCAGTCAGGCAGGTACCGGATCGGCACCGCGCGCTCGATACCGGCGAGCCTCGAGATCAGCCAGCGTGAACACCAACTGCGCGCGCTCGCCCAGCATTCCGGTCAGCAACAGGTCCAACAGCGCCCGATGCTGAGACCGCGCCGATCGCGCCATTTCGCACCGCCCAGGCCGGTACAGACCAATAGCCCTGCGCGGCATCGGAGCTCAATGTGGGGACGGTCCTCCTTCCACGACCCTGACATGAGCAGTTCTACGAAACCGGACAAGTACGGATAGCGTCTGGGGCCGTGTCACCAGAAAATGTAGCGCAGCCCAGCCGTCTCACCGCCGCCATACGGGTGATGGCAGGTGTGCTCGTGCTCGCGACCATCCTCGAGGTGGTGCTGCGCGTATTGAGCCCGAACCCGCGGGTGGCGCAGCTGTTGTCCAACGATATGGACGAGGTCCACGTCGACTTCGACACCTTCTGGACCTCGGCCGTGGCCCTCACCCACGGCACCGACATCTACGAGACCCCGGCGAAGCTGAACAATCTCAACCCGCCGCTGCTCTCGACGCTGCTCACGCCGTTCGCCGCGCTGGATGCGGTCACGGCCTACCGCATCTTCGTGGTGCTGACACTGCTCATGATGCTGGGCTCGGTGTTGGCGGTGTGCTCGGAACTGCGGCTGCGCCCGGCTGTCACTGCGCTGGTGACGCTGGCCGTGCTCGCGTCCACGCCACTGTTCGGAACGCTGATGCTCGGCCAGATCTACCCGGTGCTGTTGGTCGGGCTCGTTGCCGGGTGGATCGCGCAGCGGCGGGAGCGGCCGGTGCTCGCGTCGGTTCTGTTCGGCATCGTGGTGGCGCTCAAGCCGTCGCTGGCACCGTTATTGCTGCTCGCGGCCGTGCAACGGCAGTGGTTGCCGTTCAAGGCCGGAATCGCAGGCGCGGCCGTCGCCTCGCTGATCGGGGTGCTCGTCGCCGGGCCGTCGAGCGCGGGGGGCTGGCTGCGCATCGCCTTGTCCGAGCCGGTGTCGGGCTGGGTGGACAACGCATCGCTGCCGGGGCTGGCGGTGCGCTTCGGACTGCCTTCCGCGATCGGGACGGTACTCGGGCTAGCGGTGCTGGCAGGCACGCTGTGGTGGTGTGGGCGCCACCGCGACCGCGTCGACCCGGGCGGCACCGCTCTGTGGGCGGTACTCGCCGCGGCCCTGCTGTTCTCGCCCATCGCGTGGCACAACTACCTGATGCTGCTGTGGCCGGGCGTGCTCGTGCTGATCACGCTGGGCCGCGGCGAGCTCACCGCCATCGCGCTCGCGGTGCCGGTCTTCCCGCTGTCCTTCACCGTGGAGTTGCCGCCCCACAGCAGCGTCGCCGCCGCCGTGACACACTCGCTCTACTGCGCTGTCCTCGTGGGCTACTGGGTGGTTCTGGTGCGCGGAGCGACACTGTCCGCGCCGAGCTACTCGCGGTCGTCCGGCGCGGCCACGAGCACGCCACCGGCGGCCGCGGCGCGCCCCATGCCCAACGGGCCCTCCGCGGTGACACACGTGGCCGCCGCCGAGCCCTGACCGTTCACGCCACCACCGGTTCGGTCCTCATGACCAGCCCGCGAGGCACCTCACATGTCACCGTCACGTTTCGCCGATACCACGCGGATCTCAACGTCGTCGCCCCACAGACGCTATTCCGTCGAATCAGATCACGGATGACACAACCGACCACCCGTCCGATCGCACCGACGACGAAACATGGTGCACCGCAAGTCGGCCCGGCGTCAGAAGCCGCGAAACACCCCGTCCGCGTCCACCGCTGATGCGAAGTCCTCGAAGTCCATGTTCGCAAGCGTGAGGTTGACTTCGGCCGGCCCTACTTCTCTTGGCAAGATCCGGAAAGTGGGCAGGCCTGCGGCGGGTTCACCGCCGCCGCTGTTGTCGACTGCCAGGATCGGGTGCTCTGGATCGCGGATGGTCTGTTCGTCGATGATGTAGATGTAGTACTGCGATGTGAGCAGCTTCTCGAGGTCTCCGGCCGTCACTTCCCGGAAGTCAGGGGTGTCGATAACGGTCAGCCCGTACTCGACGTCTTCGCTTTCATAAAACCGATTCACCGCGTCGAGTGTCTCGCGCCAGGCCGCATCGTCGTTGAAATCTGTTCGCAGCAGTAGTGATTCACCCTCGGGCAGCATTCTTTTCACAGGGTTATCGTGCACGACGTTCGCACCCGGGTCGTCGTCGCAGCCCACCGTTGCCGACACGATCACCAGCGCCGTCAGCGCCGCGCGGATCACCCTCGTCATCGCACCCTTTCTCAGCCTTGCCCCATACTCGGTGCCTGCACCGAAATACCGCCTCACAGTAGTTCGGCAGGCCCGCTATTTGGATTCCAGCCGTCCCAGGGGGTGGGCGGGCGCGAGTACGGCCTGGGCGATAGTCCAGCCGCGGTGATCGATATCGGCGACGTGACGGAGGTAGGCGAGGGTGACCTGCTGTATCAGCGCGACCCGGTCGGGGTTCTCGTCGGTGGTCTCGCTGACGTGTTCGCCGGAAATACCGCCAAGGAAGTGCTGGCCGCCGAACACAGTGAGCAAGCTCTTGTTCGCCCGGCTCAGCGTGTAGGGATCGGTCGTCCAGGCCGGCCCGCGGGTGGACAGCGGGAGGTTGTCATCGTCCCCAGCGATCACCAGACCTGGGGCGTTGATGTGCGAGAAGTCCTGGTCGCGCAGCCACGGGAGATGTTCGCGAGCGAAGGCCGTGAGTTCTGTGCCGCCGCGTCCCGCGGTGGCGAGTTGGATACTGGCCATGACTCGCCGGTCGGACAGGTCTTCCGCGATCCCGGTTTCCGGGTCGGTGACGCGCAAACCGACCAGGATTCCCGCGGTCTGCCCACCAAAGGAATGTCCCGCGGCGATAATCCGGTCGTGGTCGACCCGACCGCGCAAACCAGGCACCGATGCCGCCAATACGGAAAGTTCGTCGAGAATGCTCGTCATGTCCTGCACCCGGTGACGCCACAGTCGCGGCTTACGCGGATCCTCGGTTGCCAAGGCGATCCGCTTCGAGTCCAAATGCGTAGCCTGAATGACCACGAATCCGTGCGAGCTCCAATAGTCGACCAGCGGCCCGTAGGCGTCGAAGTTCGAGCCGAACCCGTGTGCGAAAAGCACGACCGGTAGGTTGTCGCCGGTGACCGGGGCGGAAACCCTCACTTGGAGGTCTTCAGCACGGCCGGACCTGCGCACCCTGAGTGGTTTGACGGTGACGGTCGGCGCGGGCGCGGGGTCGACCAGGCCGGTGACGGGGTGAATGACCATGAGTGAAATATTCTTTCGGTTCGCTGTCAGGACTTCCGTCGCGGATGGGTACCTCGACTACGCTAGAAGTTGACGTCGATGTCAGAGGCAAGCGTTTGTGGCATGGATCACGCGAAGGGCCGGAATGCGTATTGGCGAATTGGCTCGCCGGACCGGGGTTTCAGCCCGGGCCCTGCGGTACTACGAACAGCAGAACCTGCTACATGCCGAGCGCAGTTCGAGCGGTCAGCGCCACTACGCCGACACCGCCGTGGATCAGGTACTGCTGATTCAGCAGCTGTATGCAGCGGGCCTGTCCAGCCGGACCATCGGCGAGCTCACGCCACATCTGATCAACGGCCGCGCCACCCCTGCCCTACTCGGCCGCCTGGAGGTGGAGCGTGATCACTTGCGCCAGAGCATCATCGAACTGGCGCGCACCGAACAACACCTGGACGCGGTCATCTCGGCAGTCTCGGCCAATGTGAGCACCGGAGCGGTATGCGTTCGAGAAACCCGCGCATAAGGGTGGAACGTAACTCGCCGATCCCGCCAGCTGTCCAGACAAGCCGATCCGAAAAGGTCGTCCGTCGGTGTGGGTGGCTTGGTCAGACCGTATGGCTGTCCACCACATCTTTTCTTACCAGGAGTTTGTCCATCGGATCATCATGACGAACAGATCGTCGGGATGGTGCGGTGGTCGTCGAGCGTGATGAGATCACCGGTGCGGTGACGTTGTTGGCGCAGCAGGGTGTTGTCGTGGTGAAGCGCGGCGATCGTCGTGGCAGCCGCGTCGAGTTGTGTTGAAGGGTTGTCGAACCTTGCATATTCGCCGCCATCACAGGGTTTCAGAACCGCCATCGGCCTCCTCACGCCCGGCGTAGAAGTGTTCGCGCCGCGCGCAGTTCGGGAATACCGATGACATGGGCGGCGAGCACGAACACCAGTACGGCAGCGATGGCACCGGCCGCGGTGGCCGCGAGTTGTTCGACTGCGCCCGCGCTGATCGAGGTGCGGGTCAGCGCGACGGCACCGAGTCCTGCCAGCCCGGCGAGAACGGTGGCCGCCGCGACGCGGGCGACGGTGGTTGCGACAGTGGAGAACCCGAGCAACCCGTGTCGGCGCCGCAACAGGATATGACCGGCGACAGCGCCGACGACGTAGGCCAACGAGCTCGCGACGCTGAGCATGACGATGACGGCTCGGTCTGCCAGCATCGTGGCGGCCAGGACGAGGATGCTGACCTTCGTGGTGACCATGACAAGGTTGAGCACGGCCGGGGTGCGGGTGTCGTTGTAGGCGTAGAACACTCGCATCTGCAGCATCACCAAAGCAAACGGCGCCAGCCCGAATGCGGAACAGGCGACTGCGGTGCCGATCAGGGTGGCGGCCTCGACATCGACACGGCCGGTGAACACCACCGTCGTGAACCCGGGGCCGAGAAGACTCATGGCCATCGTCATCGGAATCAGTGCCACCGACAGATATCGGGCACCGCGGGCGAGATCGGCCACGACCGCGGTCCGGTCGCCGAGGGCGGCCGCGCGAGAGATACGCGGCATCAGCACGGTCAGCACGGAGGCGGCCAGAATGCCGTAGGGGACCTGGAACAGCAATTCGGCGTAGGTGTAGACCGATACACCGCCGTGGTCGAAGGCGATTCGCATCGTGATCGCGACGCCGATCTGGCTGATCACTGCGTAGACCAGCAGCCAGCCCATCACCGGCAGACCGGACCGGACCGGGCGCCAGGTGTAGGGCAAAGGCCGCACCCGCCAGCTCCAGGTGAACCCGTCTCGGCGCAACGCCACCACGACCCAGACTGCCTGCCCGGCGATCCCGGCTGTGGTGCCGATACCGAGGGTCAGGATCTGCGCGGTGGTCATCGATGCCGGAGTGAGCGTGACCGGGCCGGGAAGGGCCACGAACACAGCACAGGTCGCCAGCAGGATCACATTGTTGACGACCGGCGCCCACGCTGCGGTGGCGAAGCTGTCACGGACGTTGAGTACCGCGCCCACGACGACGGCGATGCCGTAGAAGAAGATCTGCGGCAGTAGCAGATACGCCAGCCAGGTCGCCAGGCGCCGCTGCTCGGCATCGGCGACGAAGCCGCGAACGATCCACGGCGCACACGCCACCGCGACGGCCGTGACCACGGCCAGGGCGATCATGGTCGCGACCATCAGTCGCTGAGTGAACTCGCGTGAACGTTTACGGCCCCGACGACGGGCCCGGGTCAGCACCGGAATGACCGCACTGGCCAGCACGCTGCCCAGCAGCAACTCGTAGACCATGTTCGGCAGATTGTTGGCACCGTTGTAGGCGTCCCCGACCGCCGCGGTCCCCAGCACCGCCGCTACCACGAGTGTGCGCACGAACCCGGTCACGCGACTCACCACGCCGGCAACCGCGACATAGCCACCCGACCGCACCAACCCGGAAGACCCTGAGCCCCCGTGACCACGCACGCCTTTCAACGGCACCGGCGCGACAGCACGTGGAGCGCTGTACTGCACCGGCAACGGTTGGGTAGCGAAACTGCCGTAGTCGTTCAACCTGCCCCCTCCGCTGAGAACCTCGTGATCACTCAGCCTACGGATGCTGATCCGACTTGCCCCGCCACTTCGGGACTGAGGTAGCGCCGGACGAGGAGCGGCGAGAGTCTTCCCGGCTCGACGCCGCGGGCCACCGACTCCGGGCGAGACGTGTGCTGATGCCTTCCCATGGGACAGGTACTTCAATCCTGAAGTACGAAACTGCCTCCGTATCAACATCATCGACCGGTTCCGGTTTATTCGCCTCCACGACGGTCAACCCTTTGCTCATGACCACCTCACGTAATCGGGTACCGAGTACGCCGAGCATGGATCTGACCAGCACCACCATCGTGTTGGCGACCAGCGTGTTCTTTTTGTTGGGCCTGGCCGCCTTGACCGGGTCGCCGACCGTCGCCATTTTCTGCGCCGTCGGCCTGGGTGCGGCGATGACGATGTCCTCCAAAATGCTGGGCCTCAACAGCCTCTAGTTCACCTCCTCCCCGCCGTTGAGCATGTCGCAGACCAGGAGCTGATCCGCATGTCCACCACCGCCGCCCGCCCCACCTACGAACACACCGAGCCTTTGTTCGCGCACCTGGCACTGACCGACCCGTGCAGCCCTGAACACGATGCTCTGCGCGAGGAGATCATCGAGGTCTGCCTCCCGCTCGCCGAGCACATCGCTCGCAAATACGCCGGTCGCGGTGAAGTGTTCGAGGATCTGCTCCAGACCGCGCGGCTGGGCGTGGTCATGGCAGTCGACCGCTACGACGTGACCACCGGCTCACCGTTCCTGGGTTTCGCGGTCCCCACCATCATGGGTGAAGTGCGCAGACATTTCCGCGACCACATCTGGCCGTTGCATGTGCCGCGTCGCGAAAAGGAGCTACAGGGCAAAGTCAGGGTGGCGACCGACGAGTTGACCCGTCGATTCCACCGCTCCCCCACCGCGCAAGAACTCGCGACCGAACTCGATGTTCCGGTTACCGACATCGCCCGTACTCTGGTGGCGGCCAACGCGTTCCAGACGCGCAGCCTCGACACCCCCGCACGTGATACCGACGGCGATCCCAGCATGACCATCGCCGACACCTTCGGCGATGAAGACCCTCGCTACCAACTGGCTGAAGACACGATCACCGTCGCGCCCTTGCTGGCACAGCTGCCGCCGGAAGACCGCCAGCTGCTGATCTGGCGGTTCTACGACACACTCACCCAAGGTGAGATCGCCGAGCGCCTCGGCGTCTCTCAGATGAGCGTGTCTCGCAAGCTCACCAGACTGCTGGGTGATCTGCGTGCGCAGACCACCGACGACCGAGTCCCGCTCGCGATCTGAACTCCCGGCTCGCCTGCGCCGTGTACCCGCTTCGCAGCCGCCTTCAGCTGTTCCTCAGATCGACGTCCGACCGACCGGAGTCGGAGTCATCCAAAGGGGTCCGGCCGTCGAATTCCTGGGTGAAGGGCCGGTTTCCGTAGCGCTCACAACCTGCGAGGGCCCTTCCGAGGAAGGCAACGCTCGGTCGCTGGTCGGATCGATCAGCGACCGAGCGTTCCGTTGGTCGCTGCCACAGCGGTGAACGACACGGCCCCAAATATCAAGCGTCCAGCTCTCCCAGCGGATATTTTGCCCGTATGAGCCGTCCTGAAACTGCGCTATCGGCTACCCCGACCGGCCGCCGACGCCTGTCCTATCCGGTGTTCGCGCTGGTCGTGATCGCGTATCTGGCGATCATCCAGCTCGGTGGTCTGCTGATGACCGAGCTGACCGGCGAGGACGACTTCCTGTCCACGCGCGCGGTGTTCTACGGCATGATCATCCCGCTCGGTGTCGCCTTGGCGTTCACCTACGGTGTCATCGCCTACCTCGGCTGGATGCGGCCGGTCCTGCACGACGATCGCCCGACCCGGCCGTGGGTGCGGGTCGTGCCGATCGTGTTCCTCGTCGCGATCGTCTTCGGTATCAACTACAGCGCGCTGGGCGACAAGGGTCTGCTGTACACCCTGATGCTGCTGATCGCGACCCAGTTCGTCGGCTGGGGCGAGGAGGGCATGTTCCGCGGGATCGGTGTCGTGGTGCTGCGCGATCACGGGCTGACCGAGGGCAAGGTCGCGCTATGGTCGAGCATCGTGTTCGGCGCGGTGCATCTGACCAACGGCATCACCCACGGCGCGAGCGCGCTGCCGCAGGCGGTCATGGTCAGCCTGGCCGGCTACTTCTTCTACCTGACCCGGAGAGTGACGCGCGGCAACACGGCCAACTCGGTGCTGCACGGTTTGTTCGACTTCACCCTGCTCACCGGCACGTCGATCCTGATCGATCAGACCTTCTATCTCGGCACCCTCCTACCGATCCTGCTCTACCCGGTGCTGGCGATCGTGCTGCTGGTGAAGCGGCGCAGTATCGAGCCCGCGCCGGCGACGAGCCCATGATCGAATCCTTTCGCTCGCAGATCGCCGTCTCTGGGTGACTACAGCGACACCCGCGCGGTAACAGCACGACGTCCGATTCCTCGGGCCGGACACGGCCGTGGTCACCGGGCGCGCGGCGAATCCTGCAAAGGCGACCGCCCCAAGAAGCTGAGCAAGATGCAGACCCCCCCCGGTACAGGCACACCTCGGGAGCGCCGAGCGCACCCGGTTATCGAGTTTGCTCGAGTGCGGCGAGAATGGCTGCCGTTTCTTCGAAGAGGGAAAATCGGGCGATTCTGTGGTCATGCACTTCCAGGAGGGCGACCTCGTGACCGTGGATGATCGTCCTGGTTCCGCGGACTGTCCCTTCGAACCATGCGATCACGACGATTCGGTTGCCCGCCTGGAAGGTTCGCTCGATTGTCAGGTGGGTGTCGAGTCGAGTGTGCCGAAGTCCGAAGAACTCGAAGAAGCCGTCCGGACCGTCGTATTGTCCACGCCACGGCAACGACCTGACCGGGTAGTCCAACACGAACTCCGGTGCGATCAGCGCCCTGACCCGGTCCATGTCGTGTCGGGCCAGGGCCGAGTAGAACCCTTCGACCACGGCAATTTCGTTGGCGGACAACGGCCTTTCGACTCCTCGAATCATCGGCGGTGTGAAGCGCGTGGCATCACCGCACTTTTCGTTCACTGTCGGTCGACGATTCGGCCAGGTTGCGCAGTGCTGCGATATCTCGATCCAGGTTGCGTTGCAGCATGCGAGCCAGCAGCCACCCGAACGGCCGTTGTATACCGTGCGGAACGACGCGCAGCTCGAGGCGGACGCGGCATCGGTCTCGGCCCAGCGGGGTTACGGCGCGAGAGCCTTCGGCGTCGGCCCCGGTGAGCGTGCGCCAGGTGATGCGGGTGCCTGGTTCGACAGTGACGACTTCACCATTGTTGTGCCAGGTCCGGCCCGCGAACCGGAGCTGTTCGACGGTGCGAGCGCCGGGAGTGGCAGGCCCGGGCGGGGAGGCGGACATGGCGACGACGCCGGTGCGCCATGCCGTGTCGGTGGCGTAGTCGGCCAGTAGCGCCCACACGGTGGCGGCCGCCCGTTCGACTGTCGTTTCCGCGGTCAGGTCGAAGCCGGTCATCGTGTCTGCGCCTGCCGTAGGGCGGCCAGCATGGCCGGGGTGTCGATATAGGCGTCGAAGCCGACGATCCGCCCCTGACGCAGGTGCCAGATGTGCACCTCGGGAAGGTCGAATTCGACGCCACCGGGGATGGTCGTCCCGACCGTGCGGCCGACCTGCACCACGTCCTCGCCTGCGGCGAACATGTGCTCGGAGATCACCTTGCTGTCGATGTGCGCGAGCAGCGTGGTGAAGAAGCCGACCGCGCCCACATGCCCGTGATGGCGGCCGCCCCAGGGCAAATCGGCGGCCTGGTCGATGTCGATGTCGGGGTCGAAAAGGCGTTCGATCATGCCGAAGTCGCGGCTGTCGAAGGCCCGATAGACCTCCGCGATGATGTCGAGAGTGCGGTGTGACATAGGACTGTCCTCGCAGACGTAGCGGTGAGTGCTTGGCACGAACGCCGGTATGTGCCGGCTCGTCGCAACGATCGCGCGCAGGTGTTTCAATACCGCTACAACAACCGTCGAGACTCGCGCGCCGACGAAGCCGCCGAACATCGGCCTCTCAGTCTGCTGAGATGCCCTCGACCGAGTCACGGACCAGAGCGACCATGGCCGTCCAGCTCATCTGCCTGCCCAGCTGCTCGGCCGCGCGTTGTTCACCGGCGGGCAGCAGCCGTTCCATCCGATCCAGGACTACGGGGTGGGCGAATTGTGTGTAGCGCCGCGGATCAGCCCCGATCCGCTCGGAATGCTGAATCGCTGCCGCCCGCAGCCCGACAGCGGACTCGGGCGACGACAGCGCCATCAGCGCGTAGGCGGCAATGTAGACCGCACCCAGCGCGTCGGAAATATTCGATTGCTCGCCGAACGCGCGCAGCGCGCGGTCGATGGCGGTCAGGGCCGACGCGGCCGTGTCGGCGTCCGCGGCCGGAGTGAGCAACGAACAGGCGAGCACCACGTCGGCCATGCCTTGGCACCACAGGTGACCGCATTCGGCGCTGAGTTCCCGCGCCGAGGCCAACCAGCCGATCGCGTCGGCGAGATTGCCCTCCAGCAGCAGTGCGATGCCCTGCCCGAACTGTGCGCAGCCACGGATCCAGTCCGCTGTCGGGAGCCGGTCGACTTCGGCGATCAACCGGTCGATCGCGCTCCGGGTCGAGGCCCGATCGCCGAGCGCGGTGAGCGCGAGCGCACGGAACATCAGCGCGTGCAGCCACAGGTCTCGGTCGGGCTCGGGGTCGGCGAGTAGTTCCATGGCCGCCTCCGCCCGCCCCAGCGCCTCGCGGGCGTCACCAGCATGGAACGACACAATCGACAAGGCCAGCAGTCCGCGCGCGCGATCCTCGGTGCCGGCGTCGGCGGCGGTGTCGAGCGCGGTCCGGATGACATCGCGGCCGTCGACCAGCACGCCGAGGACCGGCCATGCGAATTGCAGCGCCGCCGCGCTTCGGAGCGCGTGCACGGGATGGTGTGCGAGGTCGTAGTCGATTCCGGCGCGGATATTGGGCAGTTCGGCGCCGAGCGAACGGTAGGCCGCGCCCGCGCGGTGCCCGGTCAGCAGCGCGGCCTGGTCGGCGACGAATCCGCGGGCCCAGGCGGCGTGTGCGGCGCGGGTGGCAGGTGGGTCAGGGTCGGTGTCGCGGCAGTAGCGGCGGATGGTCTCGAGCAGCCGATAGCGTGTCCCCTCGGAGGTGACGTCGGCGGCGATCACCGAGCGGTCGAGCAGCGATGCCAGGGTGGCGAGCACACCGGCGTCAGTTCCCACGGGTCGCACGGCTTCAGCACCCTGCCAGGTGAACCCGCCTTCGAACGGCCACAGCCGCAACAACATTGCGCGATCAGCGGGGGTGAGATGGTCGACGCTCCAGCCGATTGCGGCCTCCAGGCTCGCATGCCGCGACAGTGACCCGCGTGGCGTGGTTCCTAGCACGTCGAGCCGGTCGCGCAAGTGAGCGGCGATATCGTGCAGGCCGAACGCGCGTTCCCGGGCCGCCGCCAGCTCGATCGCCAGCGGCAACCCGTCCAGGCTCGTGCATATCGCGCGTCCGGTTTCCCGGTCGCTGTCAGTCGGTTGCCAGCCGGGCCGACCAGCGCGCACCCGCTCGATCAGCAGCTGCACCGCGGCACCGTCGCCGCCGGCTGCGCCGAACACGGGCAGGGGTTCGACGACCAGTACCTGTTCGCCGTCGATCCCGAGCGGCTGCCGGCTGGTCGCCAGAATCCGCAGGTCCGGAGAGGCGGCGAGCAGCATCATGGTCACCTCGGCCACGGGCTCGATCAGATGCTCACAGTTGTCGAGTACCAACTGTCCTGGTCGCAGGGTCAGGGCACGCCGCACCAGGTCCACGGGATCGCCGGTGATCTGGACCAGACCCAGCGCGGTCGCGATGGCGGTCACGACACTGTCACCGTGGTGGACATCGCCGAGCCGTACGATCCAGCGATCCGCCGAATCCGCTCCCCCGGCACAGTATTCGACGGCGAGTCTGGTCTTGCCGACTCCGGCCGGACCCACCAGGCTGACCATGCGCCGCTCGGCAAGCAATACGGACAGCAGGCTCAGTTCGCGATCACGACCCACAAACGACGACAACACGCGCCCGATCGGTCGCTGTGGCGTACGGGGCGAGGTCTCCGTGCGCATCCCGCGCGGTCGCGGGGATTCCACGAGCAACAGCCCTGGGTCGTGGTCGAGCATTCGCTGCTCGAGAGTGCGCAGCGCCGGCCCGGGATCCACTCCGAGCTCCTCGACGAGAAGTTCACGCACCCGCCGGATTTCGGCCAATGCCTGGGCCTGACGTCCGCTGCGGTACAGGCCGAGTGCCAACAGTTCCCAGCGCCGCTCCCGAAACGGCGCCGCCGACACCGCCTCGCTCAGATCGGCCACCGCCATCGCGGTCTCACCACACGCCAATCGAGCCGCCTGCAGTTCCTCGACCGCTGTCGCACGCAGCTCCGTCAACCGGGCCCGCTCGGCGGGCAGGTCCGGCGCTTGATCCAGCTCCGGCCACGGATCCCCTCGCCACAGCCCTAGCGCATTCTCGAACAACCGCGCGGCCGACCCGGCATCCCCAGCCGCGAGCACACGCACCCCATCGGTGATCATGCCGGCGAACCGGCCATGATCGATCCATTCCGGGTGCATCGTGAGCGCATAACCGAATGCGCTGCGCTGCAGGCACTCTCGGGCCGACGGCCCCAACGCCGAACGCAGCCGCGAGGCAAGGACTCGCAGGGTCGCGGCCGCCTGCCGCGGACGATCCTCGCCCCACACCAGTTCGGTGAGCACACCGTCCGATACCGGGGTTCCCACCGTCAGTGACAGCGCTGCCAGGAATCGGCGCGGCACCGGGCCGCCCAGGTCGACGGGCCGACCGTCCACCTCGACAGCGATCGGGCCCAGCACCCGAACGAACAGCACCAGCAGAGCCTAATCAGCAACGGCCTCGCCGACTCGGTGACAACGCCGTTCATCGCACTTTTATCGCCCCGCGAGACGACTGCCCAGCTTTCCTCGCGATCGCTTCGACCCGCGACCTGCACGCCGAACTCGGCCGGGCATCGTATTGACGCGAGTGCGGTCTCCGTCGTAGTGCGCCAGGACGCGGTGATCCATTGTGCGCCGCCACAGCACCGGCACCGACGCGACGACGATCATGGTGGCATAGCCCGCGGGCAGCTGCGGCGCCTCGGACGCGCTGCGCAGGGTCTGATACCGGCGCCCGGGATTGGTGTGATGATCGCTGTGCCGCTGCAGGTGGAACAGGAAGATGTTGGTGACAAGGCGGTCGGAGTTCCAGCTGTCGGCCGGCGAGCAGCGCGCCCAGCGACCGTTGGGCAATCGACTTCGCAGCAGGCCGTAGTGCTCGACATAGTTCACCGTCTCGAGCAGCCAGACGCCTATCACCGCCTGAACGACGAGATAGGGCAGGACACCGGACCCGAACGTCGCGACGAGCCCGCCGAACAGCACCACCGTCATCGCCCACGACTGCAGAATATTGTTGCGCGGGCACCACCACGAACGTTGCTGGCGTCGCAGCCGGTCCCGCTCCAGTTCGAGCGCTGACCTAAACCCCCCGATCACGCTGCGGGGCAAGAATTTCCACAACGACTCACCGAACCGCGCGCTGGCCGGGTCCTGCGGCGTGGCGACCCGAGCGTGGTGGCCCCGATTGTGCTCGACGTAGAAATGCCCGTACCCGGATTGCGCCAGCGCCGCCTTCGCCAGCCACCGCTCGAGCCGCTCGACCCGGTGACCGAGCTCGTGCGCGGCGTTGATACCGATCCCCGCCAAGAAACCGACTGTCACAGCCAATCCCAGCTTGTCGACGAATCGAAGTTGCGAATCGGTCCACAGGTAGCACGCGATCACCAGGGCAGCGACCTGTACCGGAAGGAACAGGTAGGTACACCACCGGTAGTAGCGGTTGGCACCGAGTTCTTCGTAATCCTCGTCGCTGGGATTGTGGCCGTCTTCACCGACAAGGCGATCCAGCACCGGAATCACGAACAGCACGACAATCGGTTCGATCCACCAGAAGATCGCCAGTCCGGTACGCATCACCAGCTGTGAGGGCAGCAACGCGCAAACCGGCGCCACCAATCCGAATGCCCAGAGATATCGCTTCGGATCCGCCGTCGGCACCAAGTACCGCTCGAGCAGGTGCCGCGGCCGCGGCACCCGCATCGACATCCTCATCGAAACGTTGGGGTCAAGGCAGCCTCGCGCAGTTCGTGGGTGCGGGCTGACCCGCGAGCCTGTCGGTCATCCACCGCTGCGACGCGTCCAACGCCGCCGATGCGGGGATCATCTCCGGCTGCCCCGGCGCTGACAGGGCCAGATGCGCGGGCTCCGTCCGGATGACCGCCCCCGCCGCCACATCGGGCG
This sequence comes from Nocardia sp. NPDC055050, assembly GCF_053608345.1. Taxonomy (NCBI): domain Bacteria; kingdom Bacillati; phylum Actinomycetota; class Actinomycetes; order Mycobacteriales; family Nocardiaceae; genus Nocardia; species Nocardia sp. NPDC055050. Next base: position 61,447 of record NZ_JBSGVG010000011.1, on the reverse strand, counting down.
GCGTGCTGTAGAAGTCGCCGACGGCTACCTCAGCGGTCGGCACCGACGATGCTACCGGCGCCGATACCAGCCCGGCGCTGACCGCGACGACCGCTCCTGACAGAGCTGCCGGTCGCCCGCATACCCGCCTCCTCAACACTAAACCTCCCCTGTGACGTGTCACACTCCGCTGCTGACTGGGATAGACCGTACACACAGGGTTCAGCGCAGGAGATCCCAGGTATCTACATTGGCGATGAGCTGGTATTTCATCCCAAAAATCCTATTTCTGGATGAATACACCGAAGCACTCCGCATCCACGGAAGGCGCGCCATAGTTCGTAACTTATATAGCGCTAATCTATGAATTCTTCCTAGATGGCAGCTGTCCTCGATAAGAGCGTGCCTCATGTCAACAGTTGGCCGGCCGGGCCGCGGCACGCGCTCGGGCAGCCGATCACGCCGTCAAGCCAGGTGCCGCACGTGGATGCGCAGGGCGTTCGCGGCGAACTCCGCGGCCGCCGGGCTGCCGAAGGTCTGGTGGAAGTCGGGGTTGGTCTCGTAGAGGTCGGCCATGCCTCGCACCATCCGATCGCGACCACAGGCGATATCGTCACGGCAGCGCCATCCATCGGGTGCTCGCCACGGAAGGACAACCTGTGACCGAAACACCCACCCACGCCACCTCGACCCCACCCGGACAGGGGACAGGTCGCGAGGTCGTACGCCTTGCCGCGATCGTCGCGGCACTGGGCGTGGTGTTCGGCGATATCGGCACCAGCCCGATCTACACCCTGCAGACGGTGTTCAATCCGGCCGACCCGCACCCGGTGCCGGTGAGCCAGGACAACGTGTTCGGGATCGTCTCGCTGATCTTCTGGTCGGTCACAGTGATCGTGACGATCACCTATGTGACGCTCGCGATGCGCGCCGACAACGACGGCGAGGGCGGCATCATGGCGCTCATCACGCTGCTGCGGCGCTGGAGCGCGCCGGGCGGCAAGCGGACGGCGACTTTCCTTGCGGCACTGGGGATCTTCGGTGCTTCGTTGTTCTTCGGCGACTCGATGATCACCCCGGCGATCTCGGTGCTCTCGGCTGTCGAAGGATTGAAGATCGTCGAGCCGTCGCTCGAGGAGTTCATCATCCCGATCACCGCGGTGATCATCGTGGTCCTGTTCCTGGTGCAGCGCAAGGGAACCGCGGTCGTCGGGCGCGTATTCGGGCCGGTGATGATCGCGTGGTTCACCGCGATCGGGGTGGCCGGGATCGCGGGCATCAGCGACAACCCGGAGATCTTGAAGGCGATCTCACCGACCTACGCGCTGGGATTCCTGTTCGGCCACTTCCACATCGCGTTCTTCGCGCTTGCCGCCGTGGTCCTCGCGGTGACCGGCGCCGAAGCCCTCTACGCCGACATGGGTCACTTCGGGCGTCGCCCGATCGCCCGAGGCTGGCTGCTTCTGGTGTTCCCGGCATGCATGCTCAGCTACATGGGCCAGGGCGCGCTGATCCTCTCCGACCCGGCCAACATCACCAGCCCGTTCTTCCTACTCGTCCCCGGCTGGGGTCGGCTCCCGATGGTGCTGCTGGCCACCGCCGCGACGGTGATCGCCGCTCAGGCCGTGATCACCGGCGCGTTCTCCGTCGCCTCCCAAGCCGCTCAGCTCGGCTACCTGCCGCGACTGCGGATCGTGCACACCTCCGAATCCACCATCGGTCAGATCTATGTCCCGTGGATCAACTGGCTGCTCATGGTTTCGGTGCTGACCTTGGTCTTCGCGTTCCGCAGCTCCCACGCCCTCGCCTACGCGTTCGGGATGGCGGTCACGGGCACCATCACCATCACCACGCTGCTGTTCTTCTATGTCGCCCGCGCCCGATGGCGTACCCCCTACTGGCTGCTCGCGCTCGGTGCGGTGCCGCTGCTCGGTATCGATCTGCTGTTCCTCGGGGCGAACCTCACCAAAATCGTGCACGGTGCGTGGTTGCCGTTGCTGATCGGCGTCATCGCGTTCACGGTCATGACCACCTGGGAACGCGGTCGCGACATCGTCACCGCAGCGCGCGAACAGCGTGAAGGCCCACTGCAGGAATTCGTCGACGAACTCGGCGAAGGGCGACCGAGGATCTTCGAGGTTCCCGGCACGGCGATCTTCCTCAATCGGGGCAAGAAAACTACTCCGCTGGCCATGCGCGCCAATGTCGAGAACAACCACGTCCGCCACCAGCACGTCGCGATCGTGAGCATCGCCACCGACCCGGTGCCCCGTGTCCCGTTCGCGGAACGACTCACCGTCGACCCTCTCGGCCACCGCGACGACGGCATCATTCACGTCACCGCCCGCTACGGCTACGCCGAACGTCCCGATATCCCCGCGGCGTTGCGGCATCTCGATGCCACGGCGACAGAGGGAAGGCTCGACCTCGATCGCGCCTCCTACTTCGTCTCCAAGATCGAACTCCGCCGCGGTGACCAGCCGACCATGGCGACGTGGCGCAAACGACTGTTCATCGCGACCTCCCACATCACCGCCGACGCCGCCGACTACTTCGGCCTGCCCCGCGACCGCACCGTCATCATGGGCTCCCACATCGACGTCTGAATCTCTGATCATCGGCCGCGAGACGGACGCTTCACCGACCCGAATTCGGGACTGTCGGTGGCGTTAGAATCGAGGGGGGTGCGAGGAGCAGAACGATGAGTACCACCAGTGTGATTGTGATCATCGTCGTCGCGGTCGTTGTCGTTGTCGCGCTCGTGGCCGGCGCCTTGATGTTGATGCGTAAACAGCGTGCACACCAGCGGGCAGAGGCCGAGGACATCCGCGCCCGCGCGACGGAACAGGAGTTCGAGGTCGGTCAGCGAGAGGCGCGGGCCGACGAGATCGCCGCCCGCAGCCGCGCCGCCAAGGCCGAAGCCGAGGCCAAGTCCGCACAGGCCGAGCAGCTTGCCCAGCAGGCACATGTGCATCGCGATGATGCCGCGGATTCGCGAGCCGACCTGGACAAGGAATGGGAGCGCGCGGACAAGGTCGATCCGGACACGAAGTCGGGTCACGCATCCGAGTGATTCGGACCGGTCGGCCCCGCGCCGCCCCGATCGACCTTCGCCGGCGGCCAGGTATCGGGATCGGTTGTGGTGCTTCACCTTCGAAGACGGCGAACCTGCTGCCGGGTTCGAACGCGACGATGCCCTGCACACCGGGGTTCTTGATCGCGGTCTGCCGGTCGGGGCCGCCGCCCTGGGGAGTGAGTGAACAAGATCCCGTCGAACAGGGCGTCGATGTTGTCGGTGATCACGGTGGCGTCGTAGTACTCGTCGTCGATCAGGGCCTGCCCGCGCCCGTCATGCGTGGGCGCGGGCAGTGCGGGTCAGTTGTGGCTGCGGCCGGACAGGCGGCGCACGGCCTCGGGATCACGGTGGTCGAAGAACAGGGACTCTCCGGTGTCAAGGCCGGCGATCGCGGTCATCTCGGCGTCGGTGACGGTGAAGTCGAGGCTGTCGAAGTTCTCGGCCATGCGTTCGGGGCGCACCGATTTCGGGATCGCGATGACGCCGCGTTCGGTGAGCCAGCGCAGCACCACCTGGCCCACGGACTTGCCGTGCGCGTCGGCGATCGTGGTCAGGGTCGGGTCGGTGAACAGGTTGTTGCGGCCCTCGGCGAACGGCCCCCACGACTGGATCTGCACACCGAGCTCGGCCATCTCGGTCTGGTATTCGGCGCGCTGGAAGAACGGGTGGGTCTCGATCTGATTCACCGCGGGGGTGATCTCGTTGTGCTCGATGAGGTCGACGAGCCGGTCGGGGTAGAAGTTGGCCACCCCGATCGCGCGGATCAGGCCCTGGCGGTACAGGTCGGTCATGGCGCGCCATTCGCCGTAGTAGTCGCCGAAGGGCTGGTGGATCAGATACAGGTCCAGATAGTCCAAGCCCAGGCGATTCAGCGAGTCCTCGAAGGAGCGTTTCGTCGCGTCCTCCGCAGACCCGTCACGCGAGTCCTGGATCCACAGTTTCGTGGTGACGAACAGATCCTCCCGCGCCACGCCGGACGCGGCGATCGCGGCGCCGACGGCTTCTTCGTTGCCGTAGCTGACAGCGGTGTCGAGCAGCCGGTAGCCGGTGGCGATCGCCTCGGTGACAACTTTTTCGGTATCGGCATCGGGGATCTGGAAGACCCCGAAACCCAGGATCGGCATCTCGACACCGTTGTTGAGGGTCACAGTCTGCACAGCAGCACTCCTTTTCGATGGAGGAAACAGGGTCGAACAGTGGATCAGCGGGGGCGCGCGGCAACAGTGCGGGTACGCGCGTGTTCGGCGGGACGGACGAGCACCACGACGGAGATCAGCGCCACCGCCAGCATCGCCGCCCCGCCCGGGTAGGCGGCGCTGACACGCCCCGCCGGCCCGGCCGAACCCGAGCCCGACCGCGAGCAGGCAGGCCGGTGAGGATCGTGTCGGTCATGCACCCATTGCACGCCGACTCGACCATGGCTGGAAGTGACTGCTGTTCCGTGTACTGGCAGTCACTGCTTCCCGACCGACCTGCGGTTTACCGTGGACGTCATGAACAACCAGAGCGAGGTGCGTGAGTTCCTGCGGACCCGGCGAGCCCGCATCACCCCTGCTCGAGCCGGCCTACCCACCAGCACCGGACATCGCCGCGTGCCCGGGCTGCGCCGGGAAGAAGTCGCCCTGTTGGCCGGGATCAGCGTCGACTACTACGCGCGCATGGAACGCGGCAACCTCACCGGTGTCTCCGACGAGATCGTCCACGCCCTTGCCCGGGCGCTGCAACTCGACGACGCCGAAACCCAGCACCTCCAAGACCTCACCCGCGCCGCCAAGCCGGCCCCCGCCACCACCCGACGACCCAAACGCACCTCCGACCAAACCGTGCGTCCGACCCTGCAACGGTTCCTCGACGCCATCACCGGCACGCCCACCTGGGTCCGCAACCGGCGCATGGACTACATCGCCGGCAACGCCCTTGCTCGCGCACTGCTGTCCCCGCTGCTGACCGACCCCTCCAACGAAGCCAACAATGCCCGCTTCGCCTTCCTCAACCCCGCCGCCCGCCTGTACTACCCGGAATGGGAACGCGGCGCCGACGACATCGTGGCCACCCTGCGCACTTACGCCACGCAGAACCCCCTCGACAAAGGACTCACCGACCTCATCGGCGAACTCGTCACCCGCAGCGACGCCTTCCGCCACCGCTGGTCGGCCCACAACGTCCGCTTCCACCGCACCGGCATCAAACGAATCCATCACCCCGACGTCGGCGACCTCGAATTCGCCTACGAAGCAATGGAACTGCCCGACACCCCTGGCTGGACCATGTTCGGATTCACCACCGAACCCGGCTCCCCCAGCGAAGAACGCATGAAACTGCTCGGCAGCCTCGCCGCCACCAACACGAGCCAGGATTCGTCATAGTCCCCGAAGTGGCCAGCTGGTCGATTACGAGCGGTGATCCTAGATCGCATCGAGACCGGCCTGTTCGGCGGCGACCTCGGCCCTAACCGCGACTCCGCAGGTGTGGCGCTCGAGAACGCTGGGGTCGTCCCGCGATGGCACGACCGGCGACAGCTCAGATCAGATCCAGTCGACTGAAATCGGTGCTGTACTTGCGGATTAGCGCGGCTGACATGTGGGGAAGGTCGAGTTCGGCGGACTGAACGGCGGCACGGAAGCGGTCGGTGGGGAATTCGGGGCGGACGAGGGTTTCGCGAGTGTTGCCGAACGCCTGGAGCAGCGGCAGCAGTGAGTGTCGTCGCCGGCTCTCCGGCATGGCGCGGACAGCGGTTTCGAAGCGGGTGAACCACTCGTCGTAGTCGTCGATTCGCGCGATGGGGTGACCGGCATCGATGAGCCAGTCGACGACCACGTCGAGTGAGACACTGCGCGGATCGAGGACGTTGTAGGTGCGATAGCCCGTCACGGTGTACTCACTGAGTGCGGCGATGGCCGCGGCGGTGAAGTCGACGGGAAGGCCACCGTGGTGGGCGCGCCCTGCGTCTTCGGTCGGATAGAACGATCGCGGCGCGATACCGGTGAAGATCAGACTGAGCAGCAGGCGGGTGAAGACATCGGGCACGTTCAGCTGCCCCGAGTATCTGCTGTGCGCGAGGATCATGTCCGACCGGAACACCGAAACCGGCAGACCGCACCGTTCGTGTGCCGCACGCAGGAGCACCTCGCTCGCCCATTTGCTCGTCGAGTAGCCGTTGGCGTAGGTCCCGTCGAGTTCGCGAACCGGGCTGGCGAGCCGGATATCGGCGTCCTCGTCGGCGGACGCTGTTCCCGTGGCGACCACCCCCATGGTCGAGACGTGGCTGACTCGTTTGATCCGCGCGGTGAGTGCCATCCGGATCAGCTCGGCGGTGCCGATGACGTTGGGGCCGAACAGCTCCGGATACGGCAGAACGTGGTTGACCAGTGCGGCCGGGTGGACGATCGAGTCGACGGTGTCGGCCAGCCGGTGCCATGTCGGCTCGTCCAGGCCGAGGCCGGGTGCGCTGACATCGCCCGCGAGGACCTCGAGACGGCCTGCGGCCAGATCGTTGAAGCGGCGGACCAGGTCGGGGTCGCCCCGATCGAAGGCCGCAGCGAGCCGCAGGCGTGCGGTGGCGGCCGTTTCGCCACGGACCAGACAGATCACGGTGCCGCTCGTGCGTGTCAGCAACTCCAGGCACAAGAACCGGCCCAGGTAGCCGTTCGCGCCGGTGAGCAGCACGGTGTTCGTCGCGCCGCTCGGTGGCGGTAGGGCCCGTGCCGCGTCGAGGGTCGCGGTGTCGATGAACTTGTCCAACGTGAGGTCACTGGCCCGGACTCGGGTGCTGCCGGTGCCGTGCACTGCCGCGAACGTCGGCTGTCGCGGCCCGCCGGCCACAACCGTCTCGATGTGTCGCGCCAGTTGTCGAAGGTTGTTCGCGGGGTTGAGGACGACGCTCACCGGCACCTCGATATCGAAGATCTCCCCGAGTAGGCCGGCCAAGGACAGCGCCGACAGGGAGTCGCCGCCCAGGTCGGTGAAACGCTCCTCGCCGAGCAATTCGCCGCTCTCACCACCCAGCAACGCCTGAGCGGCCCGCAGGACGGCGTCGGCCACCGGCTGGTTCCGGCCGCCGCGACGCAGTGCGCTCAGCTCACCGGTCTCCCGTTCCGCCAGCTCGGTGTACATCCGCTCCAGGCGCTCGCCGTAGTGGTCTTTCATCTTGGGGCGCAATGGTTTACGGACGTCGGAGAGCAGGCCGTTCGCCGTGCTGAACGGCTCGGTCTCGATCAGGAAGTCGCGCGGGATCTCGTAGCGCGGCAGGTCCGCGTTCTTCGCCACTTCCCGCAACGATTCGCCGATCAGCGGTTTCAGGTCCGCTACGGCCGCGCCGACGCGGTCGAGCGCCGCCGAGGTCGGCACCACGACCGCGAGCGGATACGCGCGCTCGCTGTTGCCGTACACGAAGATCTGCCCGACCAGCGGGCTGGTGACGAACAGCGCCTCCAACCGGGCGATGGCCACGAACTCGCCGTTGGACAGCTTGAGCACGTTCGTGCGGCGATCGAGGTAGACCAGCTCGTCCGGCCCGATCTCGGCCATGATGTCGCCGGTCCTGTAATAGCCGTCGCGGTCGAAGATCTCCGCGGTGGCCTCGGGACGCTTGTAGTACCCGGGAATGATGGCATCGGTCTTGACCAGCAACTCCCCGCGCGGATACGGCGAGTCGGTGCGCGAATAGCCCAGTTCGGGTACGTCGACCAGCTTGTAGTCACGCACCGGCGGTCGGCACACCTTCCCGTTGACCATGATTCGACCCGCTTCGGTCGAGCCGAAGCCGTCCTGCAGCGGAAGGTCGAGACAGGATTCGACGAAGGCGGCCATCTCCGGCGACATCGGCGCCGACCCGGTGCCGGCCCACACCACGCGGCCGCCGAGGAACCGTTCACGTAGTTCCTCGCGCACCCGCGCCGCGGCCGCGACCCGGTCGCCGCTCGCGTATCGGTCCAGTTCGCTGTGGTACCGCTGGAACAGCATGTCGCAGACGCGCGGAACCAGCCGCAGTGTCGTCGGCCGGACCAGGGCGATGTCCTCGAACAGCGTGGACAGGTCGCTCGTCGCTGTGAAGTATCCAATGCCGCCTGCCGCGAGGGTGCCGGAGAACGCGGCCCGTCCCGACACGTGACTCATGGGCAGGCAGTGCACGCCGATAATCGGCAGTTCATCTGTCCCCGGCCAGAACCCGCGCCACGCCGGGATGACCATGCGGTCGGTGTACATGGCGCCCTTGGGTGCCCCGGTGCTGCCCGATGTGTAGATGAGCATGGCCAGTCGGTCACTCGCCGGATCGGCCTCGAACAGTGGTATCGGCGGCAGGGTCGCTCCGCGCGCGAGCACGTCGGCCAGTGTGTCGAGCGCGATCGGGCTGTCGGCCAGGCGTCGGCACGCGGCTTCGACCAGCTCGCGGTGCTCATCGACGGCCGCCTGATAGTCGAAGACCAGCAGGCGGCGCACCGACGTGCTCGCCAACGCGCACTCGACGGCAGTGGTCAGCTGTTCGAGGCTGGTGGCCAGCACGCGTGGCCCGGTCTCGGCGATGAGAGGCGTCAGCTGGTCAGCGGCGGCGCCGGCCGGTAACGGCACCGACACCGCGCCGAGCCGGACACAGCCCAGCTCGATGGTGGTGTAGTCGGTACTGGTGAAACCGACGACGGCGACGAACTCGCCCGCGCGTAACGGCGACCCGGGATGGTGGTGCCATTCGGTCGCCACAGCGCCCGCCCGCGACCAGAGTTCGCCATAGCTGATGGTCTCGAAGGACGGCAGCAGGCGAAGTGTCGTACGGCCGGTCGCCGGGTCGATGCTCGTCTCCCGCGCGCGTTCTCCAACGGCGGGCCGATCCGCGTAGCCCTCCATGATCGTGGCCACGATCCGCCCCAGCGGCAGCCCCGGCTTCCGGATCGCCGCGGTGACTGCGGCATTCGGCACGGTATCGCGGAACTGTCGGTCGGCGGCGTGTAACTCGGCGATACGGCGTGCGCGCCGAGCGTCGAGATCGCTGGTCTCCGAGCGCGAAACCGTCACCACTGCCAGCCTCCGTAAGCAATTTCCGTGTTCGCACACGCGACCCCGGGATTGGGACTATACGGCGATCAATGGATGCACATTCGGTGGTGAAAGTCGATAAATCGCTTTCCTATCGACCGATTCGTATACCCGACCGGACCACACGAGATCGGCTCTCTTCCTTAAGGTTTCGAATCAATAGAGGACGAATCAAAGGATTTGACGTGAATGAACTCGGAGCAGTGGAGGAACTGGAGGCGGCGGCCGCCGGTCTCACCGGGCTCACCGACTTCGGTCCGTCGGAGTACCGGGAAGGGCTCGGGGTGCTCCTGTCCTCCTATCGGGAGGAGGCCGACCTGAGCCCGCAGGGCATCCAGGCGGTTCAGGGCGAGCTGACCGGCATCCTCGCGTCCCGCCTGATCAGTCAGGCCCAGTGGGCGGCGCGGCCCGAATACGCCGAGGTCGCGATCGAGCGGCCGGTGTTCATCGTCGGCATGCCGCGCACCGGGACGACGACTCTGCACCGGATGCTGACCGCCGACCCAGCGCACCAGGGCCTGCAAATGTGGCTCGGTTACGCGCCACAGCCCCGGCCGGCGCGCGCGGACTGGGCGGCCGACCCGGTCTTCCAGATGGTGCAGAAGGGCATCGACGGATTCGTCGAACAGGTTCCCGGCTACCTGGGAATTCACAACCGCAGAGCCGACGAGGTCGAGGAATGCTGGCTGCTGACCCGGCAGTCGATGCTCTCGGCGTATTTCGAGTTCACCGGGAACCTGCCGTCGTATTCCGCGTGGCTGGCTGAGCAGGATTTCACCGAGACCTACCAGCGGTACCGTCGCAACCTGCAATTGATCGGGCTGCCCGACACCGGCAAACGCTGGGTGCTCAAGTCGTCGAGCCATCTCGTCTGCCTGGACGCGCTGCTGGCGACGTTCCCGGACGCGCTGGTGATCCAGACCCATCGTCGGCCCGCCAGCGTGGTGCTCGGCTCGGCGTGCAGCATGGTGAACAAGATGGTCGCGGGCCGGTCGGCCAGCTTCCAGGGCGAGGCGATCGGCCCCATCCTGCTCGAGTTCGCCGTTCGCTCGCTCGAGCGCTACGCCACGGACCGGGCCGAATACGACAAAGCCCTTTTTCACGACGTCGAGTTCGACGAGTTCACGGCCGACCCGCTGGCCGTCGTCACCGACATCTACCGGCGACTCGGGCGCGAGATCACCGACGAGGTCCGCACCGCGATGCTCGCGGTGGTCGCCGAGGACGACCGCCTTCGCTCGCACACCTACGACCTGACCGACTACGGCATCACCGCCGACGAGGTCGACGCCCGACTCAGCACGCTGATCTGAGGGGAACGACCATGGCGACGCAGTCCTCGGTCTCGGTATTGGATCGCTGGGGGTTCTCCACCTGGCTCGAAAGCGCTCGCGGGAGCGGCGAATTCATCACGCTGCCCGAGCTCGACGGCAGCAACGACGCGGTCGTGAGCATCGACGGCAACAAGCTGGTCAACTTCTCCGGCATCGGTATCCTGGGCTGGCAGCACGACCCGCAGGTGCGCGAGGTCTTCGCCGAGACAGCGACGGACTACGGCCTTGTCGTCGGTGGCTCGCGGATCATCCAAGGCGTCTCCCGGCCGCACCTCGAGCTGGAGACGCTCGTCGCCGAGATCACCGGCAAGGAGCGCGCGCTCACCTTCGCCACCGGAATGCTGGCCAATCTCGGTTTCGTGAACGCGATGAGTTCCCGGTTCTCGTTCAACAACAACCACGGCGTCGACAACACCGACACCGTGCTCGTGCTGGACCGGGAATGCCACTGGAGCATGTGGAAGGCCGCCGAACGATTCAAGTTCGGCCGCAACCTGATCATGTTCGACCACAACGACACCGCCAGTCTTCGACGCGAGCTGGAGCAGCTGGCGGGACGCAAGATCATCGTCGGATTCGAGGCCGTGTACTCCGCCGACGGGTCGCTCGCCCCGGTCGCCGAGATCCTCGATCTGTGCGAGGAATTCGGCGCGATCAGCTTCGTCGACGACGCCAACGGGTTCATGGTCTACGGCAACGGCGGTCACCGGTTCGCCGCCGAGTACGCGGCGCTGCGCCGGGCAACCTTCCTGATGGTGTCCTTCGGCAAGGGCGTCGGGCTCAGCGGCGGCGCGCTCGCCGGACCGGCCGACGCCTTGGATGCGTTCCGGTTCCTTTCCGGCACAACAGTTTTCACTACCAACATTCAGCCGCCGACCGTCGGTGCCATCGTGCACGTGCTGCGCCGGATGCGACGTGACCCGTCGATCATGGAGAACTATCTCGACCGGGTCGACCGGTTGCGGGAGCGGCTGCTCCAGATCGGTTGCACGATCAACCCGACACCCACATACGTGACCTCGATCCTGGTGGGCGCGAACGACACCGCCGTGCGTGTGCGACAAGAGTTCATCGATCGCGGCTACCTGGTCCCGATGTTCGGCTACCCGGCGGTGCCGAAGGACCGCGCGGTGATCCGCCTACTGATGAACAACCGAATCTCCGACGAGCAGCTCGACGGGTTCATCGACACCCTCGCCGAACTCCGAGAGAAGTACAGGTTCTGATCATGACCGCCACACCGGCGATCTCACTGCCGCCGGGTTCCCGACTACCCCGCTCGGCCCAGGGACTTCTCTACCTCAGCGGTCGCCGCCGGATGATGCGGCGCTCACGCCGCCGGTTCGGCCCGGTGTTCACGCTGGATCTGCCGGTGATCGGACCGTCGGTCTTCGTCGGCGACCCGGCGCTGGCCCGTCAGGTGTTCACAGCCGGCCCCTCGGTCGCGGGGAAGGCCGAACCCAACCTCGGTGCGTTGCTCGGCCCCGGGTCGGTGTTCAGTCTCGACGACGATCCCCATCGCCGACGTCGCCGGCTGCTGTCCCCGCTCTTTCACGGCAAGCGGATGCGCGAGTACGAGGCGCTCATCGAACGGGAGTATGCGGCCGAGGCGGCGACGTGGTCGGAGAACACCGAATTCCCGATCCTGCCCGCGACCGTACGCATCACCCTCAACATCATTCTGCGCGCGGTATTCGGCGCGGAGGGCGAGGAGCTCGCCGCATTGCGCCGGCTGATGCCGGCCCTCGGCGACGTCGGCTCGCGGGTGGCGACCGGCCGTGGGATCGGGTTCGGTCGTGGTCGCTCCGCACGGACTCGACTCGACGAGCACCGCGCCGAATACGACGCGCTGATCGCGAAGCTGATCAGCCGCGCACTCGCTGATCCGTGTCTGCCCGACCGCGAGGACATCCTCGCGCTGCTGCTGCGCAACCACTACGAAGACGCAGAACCCATGTCGCACAGTGACATCGCCGACGAGTTGGCGACCTTGCTCACCGCCGGCAACGAGACCTCCGCCAACACCCTGGCCTGGACGCTGGAACGCCTGCGCCGGCACCCGGCCGCGCTGGCCCGGCTGGTGGCCGACCTGGACGCCGGAAAAGACGAAGTGCTCCAGCAGACGATCTGGGAGGTGCAGCGCGTTCGACCGGTGATCGGCACGGTTTCCCGGCAGGTGAAGGCGCCGAGCTTGGCGTTGGGCGAGTGGGTGATCCCGCGCGGCCATCGGGTCATCGTCTCGATGGCCCTCATCCACGGCGACGAAGCGGTCTATCCCGACCCTGATGTCTTCGAACCCGACCGGTTTCGTGGAAGCCGACCCGACCTCATGTCATGGCTTCCCTACGGTGGCGGGAATCGCCGCTGTGTCGGTTCCGACTTCGCCGATACCGAGATGAAGGTCGTCCTCCGTAGCCTGCTCCGGGATTTCGAGCTCTTGCCGACAACCGCGGCCGGGGAGCGGATGCGCGATCGCGGCATCGCCTACATGCCGGGGAAAGGCGGCCGGGTGGCCTTGCGCCGGCGACAGTTCAGTCGAGCGAGCGGCACTGTTCGATGAATCCGACCAGTTCGTCGAGCCGGTCCGAGCGCACGTCGACCGCGCGGTCGACCACCTTCACCAGGTGCGCGTAAGCGGCGGTGTGGTCGTAGTCGGCGACATCGGCGATGCGCAGGGCCCAGCGCCAGTAGCCACGCATGGTGTCGGCCAACGGCATCCGGAATCCCTCGATGACCTCACGGATCGGTTCGACCACCGCGTCGCCGTGCACCCGCAGGTACCGGCTCACGACGTCGGCCATGAAGGTGAAATGCCTGGCCTCGTCACGGGAAAGGCGAGTCAGGACGGCGCCGAGGACCGGATCGGCGACCACATCGCGTAGCTGCTGGTAGTAGATCTGGGTCGCCTTCTCCTGCACCAGCGCGTAGGCGAAGAACTGCACCGGATGCCGGTAGGGCAGGTCGAACGGCTTGCGACCCTCGACCGCGAGATCGGTACGCAGCCCCGCGCGGTCGGCCATCCCGGCGGCCTCCTGATAGCGCGCGAGCGCCCGCGCGTGGGTGTCCTCCTCTGCCGCCCAGCGCACGGTGAAGTGATACAGCTCGCGATTGTGGACGAAGGTCGCGGCGTCGACCGAGTCGTCCACGGGGAAATACCGGTGATAGACGTCGAAGTAGCCGGGCAGGTGATCCTCGATATAGGTGATGAACTGCACGGCCGATCGCTGGCCCTCGGTGAGTCGGCCCGCGTCGGCGCGGGCCCAGTCGAAGCCGGTTTCCACGTCCCAGGCGCGCGCGGCCGGGGAGGCGGCGAAGAATCCGTCAACGGCGGCGGCGATATCGCCGGCCGGGATCATCTCGGCTCCGACGCGCGGGCGTTCGGTCGAAAGGTGCTCGGGCATACGCTTCTCGGACATGGGGGCTCCTCGCGGTCAGCGGGCATTGCGGCAGGTCAGGGCGTAGTGCTTGGTGGTGTAACCCCAGCCGGCGTTGGCGATTTCCAGATACCGCCGCAGCTGGGCCGCCAGTCCTGGCCTGTGCGTGTCGATCCGCTCGGCGGCCGCGTCCACGTTGGCGATCCAGTCGTCGATGGTGCGGCGGTAGTCGTCGGTGAGATCGTCGATCGAGTCGATGGCGAATCCGGCGTTCTCGGCACCGGCCACCAGCTCGGACAGCGGGCGCAGCTCGCCGAATCCGAAGATGTCGGAGCGGATGAACCGGGTGCCGGTTCGATCGTCGAACGCGGTTCGCGCCCGGGCGCTGCGAAAGCAGCTCTCCGACACGTAGAGCATGCCGCCGCGTCGCAGCGTGCGCCGGGCGCGGGTGAACGCGGCGTCCAGGTCGGGCATGTGCACGATCGACCCGAGCATCGTCACCGCGTCGAATGTGCGAGCGGGCAGTTCCAACTGCTCGAAGTGCGCGACCTGGGTCCGCACACGGTCGGTCAGGCCACGGGCAGCGGCCTGACCGGCGATGTATTCGTGCTGGCGCGGCGCGGGGCTGACGCCGACCGTCTGACAGGCGAATTCCTCGGCCATGAACAGGACCAGCGACCCCCAGCCGCAGCCGGCGTCGAGCACCCGCTCACCGCCCGAGAGCCGAAGCCGCCCCGCGACGAAACGCAACTTGTGCCGCTGTGCCTGTTCGAGGGTGTCGGTATCGGTCAAGTACCGGCCGGAGCTGTATTTGCGCAGCGGGTCGAGGAATTCGCCGAAGACCTCGGGATCGAGATCGTAATGCTGGTTGGTGTCGGCGACCTCGGTCACGCGGGCACCTCCGTCAACGCCGTGTGCACTACGGCCGCCACGTCGGCGAGAGTGGACATGCCGAACACGTCCTGGTCGTCGAGCTCGATGTCGTAGACGCGCTCGATGCGGGCCACCATGCGCAGCACGCGGACCGAGTCGACGCCTGCCACACCGCGCAGGTCGATGTCGGACCCCAATTCGGCGGCGGGCACGCCGATCTCGGCGGTGGCTATCTCGGTGACAGTGCGCAGGATGTCGGCGACGGCAGGGGTGCTCATGGATGAACTCCGTTCTGGGTTGACATGGCGTGCTCGAGCCGAGCGACGTCGGCGTCGTCAAGGGTGAGCAGGTGGCGGACCTCGCCCAGGGCGAACGGCCGGTAGGTGGCCGAGGCGGACGCGCAGAGCTCGTCGTCCACGTCGTGAATCTCCGCGCTCGCCGTGATGACGGCGGAGTCCGTGCGGGAGATGGTCGCGGTGCAGTGGTAGTCGTGGTCGACCCGAAGCGGCGTCAGGTAGCGGGTGCGCATCGAGACGGTGAAGGCCGGCGTCCCACGCTCGAACATGATCACGTTGGCCATCACCTCGTCGCAGATCACGCCGACCAGGCCACCGTGCAGGACACCGGGATACGACTCGAAGGACCGAGTCGGCCGGAATCCGGCTCGTAGACCGCCGGGGTGGGCGGTGAAGCGCAGCCCGAGCCCCGCCGGGTTGTGCGGCGAGCAGCCGAAGCAGTGGTAGTCCGGCACCGCCTCCCAGGGCAGCCGGACCGCGAGGTCGGGGGTGGCCGCGCGGGCAGGCTCAGGGACGCGCATCCGGCTCAGGCGATCGCGTCGGCCAGGGCGCGCCGCACCCGGGCGTTGGTGGACAGGTCGAGTCCGGTGATGCCGGCGAACGTGCGCCGAACCTTGTCGTGCAGTACCTCGAGCTCGCCTTCAGCGGCGATCTGTTCCAAGAACAGCTCGAAGCCGGTGTCGATGGTCTCGTGCTCGCCGAGTTCGGTGAGGCCGGATTTGAAAGTACTCACCGGATGCTTGATCTTGGCCTCGGAACTGTAGACGTACAGCGTTTCCAGCACCGACGGCAACTCCTCGGGGCGCTGGGTGAGACGCTGGGTGGTGTAGTGGATGAATTCCCGAGCGTGGCCTGCCTCGTCGCGGCTCGCGTTCAACAGCAACCCCTTGAGTACCGGCTCCCCCACCCACTGCGACACCGCGCGGTAGACGTGGTTGACGGTGAGCTCGGAGATGATGTTGGTGGCCAGAGTTGCCGACGGCGTCGTGCCCGGCGCGTACGGCTGACGCATCGCCCCGACCGCCGTGTCGTCGACGCTCTCGCCGACCGCGGCCAGCCACGCCCGGAAGGCGTAGTGGTGCTGCACCTCCTGGTATCCCCACACCACGGCGAAGGTGGAGAAGTCGTAGTCGTCGAATTCGTTGAGGAATCCGTGCACGGCGGCGATGACATTGGATTCGCCCATCGTCGCGCTCTTGGCGAGAGTCACGTACTCGGGCCGGACCAGTGCGGGGTCGATGGTGTCGAGGTCGAGGTCGGCCAGCCGCCAGTGCTGGCGCTCGTAGTGGCGGAAGACGTCGTAGCTGTGCATGGTTGCTCCGAATCTGTTTCGGTGGCGATCAGTTCCCTGGCGGCCAGCCGCCGCAGTTTGCCGCTGCTGGTTCGGGGGATGCTGCGCGGCGCGACCAGATACACCCGCACAGCGGCCAGGCCGAGCCGGGCGGTGATCCGTCCGGCTATGGCGGCGGTGAGCTCGTCGCCGGCGCTGTCTGCGAGTTCGGTTTCGGCGATGACCGCGATGGTGTCGCCGCCGTCGGGGTCGGCTGCGGCGGTGCAGCGGCCCTTGTAGACGCCGTCGAGATCGCGCACGACAGCCTCGACGTCGTGCGCGTAGTAGTTGACTCCGCGCACGGTGATCATGTCCTTGCTGCGGCCGGTCACATACAGCTCGCCGTCGCGCTGGTAGCCCAGATCGCCGGTCCGCAACCAGCCCTCGCTGAACAGCTCGGCGGCGGCCTCGGGATCGGCGGTGAGATAGCCGTCGGTCACGGACTCGCCGCGAATGAGGATCTCGCCGACCTCACCGTCGGGCACGGTCATGCGCGAGTCGGGATCGACCACGCGCAGCAGCAGGCCGGCGACCGCCGTGCCGACGCCCGCGATCGCACGGGCCCCCTCGGCTTCGGGGGAAACCCGCTGTGCCCTAGCGGAATCCGACAGCGTCACGCGGTCGACCCAGTCGAAGACGGGCTCGCGGCCGAGCGGCGGGAAGGTGACCGCGAGGGTGGCCTCGGCCATCCCGTAGACCGCGAACATGGCCGCTGGGTCGAATCCGGCCGGCCGGAAACGCGCGCAGAACTCTCGCACCACGTTGTGGGCAATGGGTTCCGCCCCGTTGAAGGCGATCCGCCAGTGTCGCAGGTCGTAATCGGCCGCGCGGTCCGGCGGCACGGCGGCCAGCAGGGCCTCGTAGCCGAAGTTCGGCATCGCGGAGATGGTCGACCCGCTGGCGGCGAACTCGCGCAACCAACGCTCGGGGTCCTTGACGAACGCCGTCGGCGACCACAGATGCGACGGGATTCCGCGCAGGATCGCCGACAGCGTGCCGATCAAGCCCATATCGTGGAACAGCGGCAGCCAGAACCCGCCCTGGTCAGCCGGACCCAGGTCGATCCCGGTGCGGATGGCAGCAAGCCCGGCCAGCACCTGCCGGTGGGTGAGACGCACGCCCTTCGGTGCGGCGGTGCTTCCCGAGGTGAACTGCACGACCGCGACATCGTCCGGATCGACCCGGGGCAGCCCCGTTGCCACCGGTTCGGCGAACAGGGTTGCGGTATCGAGGAATTCGACGTCCATGGCCGCTCGCAATGGTTCGACGATGGCGGCGAACTGCGGCGACACCAAGATGGTCCGCATGCCGGCGGCGTCGGCAATTCCCGCCAAACGCGCTGGGTAGGAAGCTAATTGGCGGGCCCCGGCGGGCAGCGGCAACGGGGTGGCCGCACCGCCCGCGGTCGTGGTCGCGAACAGGCCGATGAGGAACTCCGGCGCGTTCGGGCACAGCAGGCCGACCGGCTCGCCGCGCGCGACGCCGCGCGCGACCAGCGCCGTAGCGGCTGCAACGGACCGTTCCCGGAGTTCGGCATAGGTGAGCGTCGACTGCGACAATGACCAGAACGTGGTGCGGACCTGCGGGTGCGCGGTCGCGACCTCGGCCAGCCGCTGGTGCAGCGTCAGGCCCGGAACGGACGATGTCATTGCTGTATGACAAAGGCCCCGGGTAGCCGAACCCTGAACGATCAGTTAAATGCAGGGCTGCGATAACACAGTCCGCTCCGACAATAACAATAACGCGAATTTCCCTAATAACTCGGCTGAAAAGGGAATTCGGGTTCCGGGCCCGGAGCAGTCGACAGGACGACGGCTGATCAGGGTTTGGCGCCGAGGACAAGGTCGCCTCTGTCGACTCTGGACCTCAGTGCAGTGACGGCACATACCGATGGGTACAGACTTTGCTTGCCGCCGCTGCGCAGCGACCTACATCACATGATTGCTCGATTGTGGTCCCAGTCACCTGTATCCGTCGTGCGCGGTCGATCAGATAGGACTTGTAGGAAATGCTTGCAATGAAGCAGCACATGCGCCGGTCCGCCGTGGCCGCAGCGCTCATCATGGGGGTTGCCGTCGGGCACGGACTCGGAGCGACATCTGCTGGCGCGGAGCCCGGCGTGACCTCGGACTCGCAGTCGCTCGCCGACGCGATCACCGATGGACTGAAGCCACAACCTGACCTGGAGGGCGAAACACTGTGAGCCCCCGATGATCAGCCACACCGAACTCGGGTCGCCCGCGCAACTCTCGCCGGCGACCGACCGGATCGCGCACAAGATCCTCGAAACCATCCCGCGTCGCAGCCGACGAGGAAACGTTCTGCGCGAGGAGATCAGCGCCATCGTTGCCGACTGTCTGGTACTGGTGTCCGACACAGCCCGGACACACCGCGGCCTCGGGACGCCGCGTCTTCGTCCGGTTGTTGCGCGGTGGGCGAGCATCGGCGTCCCGATCGACACTGTGCAGCACCATGTTCACGCAGGGTTCCGGCTACACATGGACGATCTCGAAGCCCGCTGCGCGCCCTTCGACGAAGTGCGCCGACTGATGGATGCGTTGAGCTCGGTGACCGCCACGATATCGACGATCTATCTGGAGGTCGCACCGCCCAGCGGCGATCGCGGTGGGTATGTGGCGCGCACTCTGCTCAGGGGCCGGCATACGACGAGAGCTACCCGTGAGCACGGGGCGCCACCCGATAAGCGGTACACCGTGCTCGCGGTGGCCGCGGATCGGTCCGCGCGCGACGCGGTATCACCGCGCGACTTCCGGGCGATGCTGTCGACAAGCTTCGGGCAGCCGGTGCCGGGTTTGGAGTCCCGGTTCGGCGCGACGATTCTGGTGCCGGAATCATTTCCCACCGCGAAGATCCGCGGCACGGTCGGACTGACCGCACTCACCGTGGTGGGGATCGTTGCCGACCGAGATCGGATTCCCTCGGCCGCCGAGGAGGCGCACGAACTCTTGGATGTGGCGACACGACTCCATCGCCCGCCGGGCATGTACGAGATCGGAGACCTCGCTGTCGAGTACCAACTGACTCGGCCAGGGCCTGGGCGGGATCGTCTCGCATCGTTTCTCGATCCGGTTGCCGAGTTTCCGGACCTGATCAGCACGCTGCGCGCACATCTCGGCAACGGTCTCAATCGCCGACTCACCTCACGTGAAACCCATATCCATATGAACACCGTCGACTACAGGCTCCGGCGTATCTACGACCTCGTGGGGCTCAGTGCCCATGATCCAAAGCTCATTTGGTTGCTTCAGTCCGCACTGATCGTGCGCGACTACCAGTCGGCGGACCAGTCCGACACGGTCGTCCGGTAATCGGCTTCGCGATCTGCCTGACAGACCCAGGGCAGCGCTTCCCAACCTCGGCCCCGGCTGCGGACGGGCGGCGACCCGCACACACCGTGTCGGCGCTGCTGTTATGGGCGCGGTTCGCAAGCAGCGAGGTCACTGCTGCCAGAAAGGATCAGGACAAATGACGGTTCCGCAGGGACACAGCGTTTAGATTTGGAGGAATACGACGAAGGTGCCCGAACACAGACGGAAAGGTGCTTGGGAGGACAGGCCGATATCCACGACAGGAAGGGAAAAGATGGGAAGCGACGACCCGAGTGTCAAGGAGCTTGCTGTCAACGAAAGCTGGGCGCTACTCCGTACCGAGGAAATAGGCCGCCTCGCCGTGTGGGTGGATGACCATCCGGATATCTTCCCCCTCAACTACGCGGTCGATCACGGAACCATTGTGTTCCGATCCGCGCGAGGTACGAAGGTGTCCGCCGCGTTGTCCGATGCGCGCGTCGCCTTGGAAGTCGACGGTTACCTCCCTGAGTCTCACGAAGCCTGGAGCGTCGTGATCAAGGGGCGAGCCGAAGGGATCCGTGAGATCGGTGACCTGATGGACACCGTGGATCTGCCCCTCTCTCCGTGGCAGCCCGGGGAGAAGAACTTCTTCATCCGACTCGTACCCACCCTGGTGACCGGTCGCCGGTTTCCTGTTGCCGACCCCGGAGCTTGGCAGACACCCCTGTCCGGCGTGCGACGATCTCCTCCGGAGTGAGGAAACTCTTGCTGCGGCAACACTCTCATCGTCATGCGGACATGAACTGCGGCCGGTCGCCGACGACCCGGCGAAATTTCACAGTCACGCTTGACTGTGAACCATCGAATGGGTCAGGCTGGTCCGACCACGCGCCGACCACCTCCCCGTGAGCTGCCGTCCGCCGAATCGCATCCGAAGGGACCGTCGATGTCCGAGAACCGACCTCACGCAGGCCATCGTCCCGCCGGCTGGTACGACAATTGGACCGAAGGTCCGGACTCCCCGTGGCAAGACCGACCCGCGCCCGACTACGACCACGAGTACTCGACTCTCACCTACGAGCGCGACGGACGCATCGCCCGCATCACTTTCAACCGCCCGGAAAAGGGCAATTCGATCACCCCCGACACCCCACGTGACCTCACCCACGCCGTCGAGCGCGCCGATCTGGACCCGCGCGTGCACGTGATCCTGGTCAGTGGCCGCGGGAAGGGCTTCTGCGGCGGCTACGACCTGGACATGTTCGCGGAGAAGAGCTTCCGAACCGCCGAAGGCCCGGACGATGTCAACGGCACTGTGCTCGACCCGGTGGTGAATGCGCTCAACCACAATCCGTGGGGTACCTGGGACCCGATGATCGACTACGCGATGATGAGCCGCTGTAACAAGGGCTTCGCCAGCCTGTTGCACGCCGACAAGCCCACCGTCGCGAAACTGCACGGCTTCGCCATCGCGGGCGGCACCGATATCGCCCTGTTCAGCGACCAGATCATCTGCGCCGACGACACCAAGATCGGCTACCCGCCCACCCGCACCTGGGGTATTCCCGCAGCCGGTATGTGGGCCCACCGTATCGGCGACGCCCGCGCCAAGCGGCTGCTCTTCACCGGTGACAGCATCAGCGGCAAACAAGCCGAAGAATGGGGTCTGGCGGTGGAATCGTGCCCGGCGGAGGAACTCGACGAACGCACCGAGGAACTGGTCGGCCGGATCGCCCGCATGCCGGTCAATCAGCTGATGATGGCCAAGCTCGCTCTCAACTCGGCACTGCTGTCACAAGGCGTGGCCAACTCCGGCATGGTCAGCACCGTCTTCGACGGCATCTCCCGTCACACCCGGGAAGGCTACGAATTCCAATTGCGCGCCGCCACAGTCGGTTTCCGGGAAGCAGTGCGCGAACGCGACGAACCCTTCGGCGACTACAAACGAGCCCGGTTCGACCGCAGCCACACCGAGCAGGAATGAATCATGCAACTGCATGGACGAACCGCGGTTGTCACCGGCGGAGACAGCGGAATCGGCGCGGTGCCCGGGTGGATGTCGAGCCCTATCCGTCGGCGTCGCTGACGTGACCCACCAGGATGCGAATTGTGTCAGCCCACTGCTCGAGCACGGCGCGGTTCGCCTGATCTGAGAGCTGTAGTGCACGCGTGCCGGCGAGCCCCCGCAGGATGGCGACGGTCAGGTCACGGACGGCCGGATAACGCGGATGCGCCACGATCCCCGCCCCGAACAGCCCATCGATCACCCGGTGCAGATCGCGGCCCGCCTTGCGCTCGGCCACCCGCAGTGCGGCGGCAAGATCGGGATCGGTGCCCGCCGCAGCCCACAGCTCGAACTCGGCACGCGCGGGCGGTTGCGTCATCGCCGAGTACAACGCGGTCAGCGCGCGCTCGACCGGGTCCACCGTGTCGCCCAATTTCACCGCCGCCGCCTGCGTCGCCGCTTCGTTGAGCACGACCAGATTCGCCACCAGCGCCTCGGACAGATCGCGCGCTGTCGGGAAATGGTGCAGGAGCGCACCGCGACTCAGGCCCGCCCGCTGCTGCACGCCCACGGTGGTCAAGGCCGAATAGCCGCGTTCGACCAGCAGCGAAGTCGCGGCGTCCAGAATGCGCGCCCGCGTCGCGTCCTTCTGTTCAGCGCGTGTCGCCATCAGCGGCCCTTTCGTCTGCCCGACGACAATTTAACAGTCACGGGTAACCCGGCCCCACGAAGCTGACCGCTGGTCGCCGGTAGGCTCGCCCGGTGAGGAAAGAGCTTCGAGTCGCCGCCTACGCGATATGCGTTCGGGAGTCCCGCGGAGCGATCGAGATCCTGCTCGCCAGATGGGTGTCACCCGACGGTGACAGGCAGTGGACGCTTCCGGGCGGCGGAATGGAACACGGCGAGGATCCGATCGCGACGGCCGTCCGTGAGGTCACCGAGGAGACCGGGTACACCGTCGAACTCGTCGAACTCCTCGGCATCGACTCGATCAACCGCCGATACCCGCGCCCGCGTGGCGAATTCGCCGACTTCCACGGCTTACGAATCGTGTACGAAGGCCACATTCGGGCCGGCGAACTCCGCAACGAAACCAACGGATCGACCGACCTCGCCGCCTGGCATCCGCTCACCGACATCGAGCACCTCGACCGAGTCGACCTCGTCGACATCGGAATCGAGCTGTGGCGAACCAAACCGGCCACCGGTCGCGTGCGCGGTTGACCGTGATGGTCGCGTGGGACGCTCCGATCGTGGTGTCCTCGGTGGCCGATTCGGCGAGCCGGGTCCGCCATCGGACCGCCGTGGATACTTCGTGGCACTCGCCCGTCGAGGTGAGCAGGGAAGTGGACTGGTAATCGAGCAGTCGCGTGTCGCACGCTCGCACCATCGCTGAGACTCCAGGAGGTGCGCGATGGTTCGCAGAGGTGAACACGCAGTGGTACTCGGCGCGAGCATGGCAGGTCTGCTCGCCGCCCGAGTGCTGTCCGATTCCTATGACCGGGTCACCGTGGTGGAACGAGACCGTCTCGACGGTCAGTACGCCCCGCGTCGTGGGGTACCGCAAGGCAAGCACGTGCACGCGTTGCTGCCCAGCGGATCCCAGGCGCTCGAGCGGCTGTTTCCCGGCCTGCTCGACGAGCTCGTCCGCGCCGGTACGAAGGTGATCGAGGACTACACCGACTTCTATTTCTCGATCGGGGGCAACCGGCTCTCGGCCGCCGTCCAACCGGATGTCACGACCTATCTGCCGACCAGGCCGCATCTGGAAGGTCGTGTGCGGGACCGTGTTCGGGTGTTGCCGAACCTGCGGTTCGCCGACGGCAACGATGTGGTCGGCCTGGTCGCGGATGAGGCCGCGGTCACCGGTGTCAGGATCATCTCCCGCACGGCAGGCAGTGCCGAGGAAGTACTCGCCGCTGATCTCGTCGTCGACGCCATGGGCCGTGGCACGCGCACGCCGGCCTGGGTGGCCGAGCTCGGCTTCGACATGCCCGCCGAGGAACGGGTTTCCGTGCACATCGGGTACTCGAGCGTGGCGCTGCGGCTGCGCCCGGGGAGCGAACCGGAGACGCTGGTACTGATCGGCCCCGCCCCCGACCGGCCGATCGGGATGGCGTTGTTCGCGACCGAGGACGACACGTGGTTGCTTACCGCGACCGGGTATCGAGACCATCACCCCGGCACGAGTTTCGACGAACTGGTCGAGTTCGTGGCGCCGTTCGCGCCTCCGCACGTGCTCGACGCGTTGCGCGCCGCGGAGGCGCTGTCCCCGGTGACGACCTACCGGTACGACGCCAACCGCCGTCGCCGCTACGACCTGGTCAGCCGCTTCCCCCGGGGACTGATAGCGCTCGGTGACGCTCTGTGCGGCTTCAATCCCATCTACGCACAGGGCATGTCGGTGGCCGCGTTGCAGGCCATGGCCTTGCGCGAGTGCCTGCACACCGGCGGGGACGACGTGGAACGCCGGTACTTCCGTGCCTCTGCGATTCCGGTGAACGTCGCCTGGCGACTCGCTGTCGGCGCCGACCTGACGCAACCGCTGGTGGAGGGCACCCGCACCCTCCAGATCCGGCTGGTCAATGCCTACGTGCGTCGGCTGCTCGAAGTGGGCAGGCACGACCCCGCGGTCGCCGCGCGATTCCTGCGTGTCTCGGCATTGCTGGACCCTCTCTCGTGGCTGATGCGGCCGAGTACCCTCGCGCGGGTATCGGTCGGGGTGCGCAGACGCGGCGACTCGGTGGCGCCACCACCGCGGGTGCTCGCCCGGTGACGATCGCCAGCGGGCACCGTGGATGAACGGAACTGAGAGATGACTGACGACGCGAGGACCGTCGCCGACCGGCTCCGATCGGCGCGCAGGCGGCGGTTCGTCGGGCGGGCGGGCGAAGTGGAACTGTTCCGCACCGCGCTCGACGCGGACGAACCACCGTTCACGGTGCTGTTCCTGCACGGGCCGGGCGGCATCGGCAAGTCCGCGCTGCTGGCCGAAATGCTCGAACTCGCCGAACGCGCGGGCGCGACGACGACGCGGGTCGACGGACGCACGGTCGAGCCGTCGCCCGAGTCGTTGCGCACCGCGCTGGGCCCCGCGATGTCCTCGGTGGTGTTCATCGACACGTTCGAACGGCTCGCGCCGCTGGAGGATTGGCTGCGCGAGACGTTTCTGCCGGTGTTGGCCACGACTGTTCTCGTGGTGATCGCCGGCCGTCATCCGCCTGCCCGCGCGTGGTCGGACGACCCCGGTTGGCGGGATCTGTTGCGCACGATCTCGTTGCGCAACCTCGCACCCGACGACGCCCGCGCCTATCTGCGGATCGCCGAGGTGCCCGAAGCCAAGCACGAGCGGATGCTGGCGCTCACCCACGGCCACCCGCTGGCGCTGTCGCTACTGGTCGACGTGCTCGCCCAGACCGCGGGCGAGTTGCCCGCCGCGCTGGTCGAGGCCCCCGACGCGGTGCGCGCCCTGCTCGCGCGGTTCGTCGATTCGGTGCCGAGCAAACGTCACCGGGCCGCACTGGAGGTGTGCGCGCACGTCCGGTTCACCACCGAGGCACTGCTGCGGGCCGCGCTCGGCGAATCCGACTGCGCCGACGTGTTCGAGTGGCTGCGCGAGCTGGCGATCATCGAGCCGGGGCCGCTCGGGCTCGCGCCGCACGAGATCGCCCGCGACGTTCTCGACGCCGACTTGCGCTGGCGCGATCCGGAGTCCTACCTCGACGTGCATCGCCGCGTGCGCGCGCACCTCATCGAGGTCCTCGACGCCACCGCGCAACAGAATCGCTGGCCGGTGGCCGACCTCGTCTTCCTCCACCGCCACAACCCGTCGATCTCGGCGTACTGGGACTGGTCGACCTTCGGCCGGGCCTTCCCCGACCGATACCGCGCGGAGTATCGGGAATCGATCCTGGCGATGACGAAGCGGCACCAGGGCCCCGAGCAAGCCGAGTTGGTGGACTTCTGGCTGGCTCGTCAGCCTGAGCAGTTCGTCGTGGTGCAAGGCTCGGGCAGCGCACCGATCGGCTATTTCTGTCGGCTGGCGCTGCACGACGCGACGGAGGCCGAGCTGGCCGCCGACCCCGGCACCCACGCCATGTGGGATTACGCGACCAGGTACGGCAGGCCACGGCCCGGCGAACCGGTGCACGCGGGACGGTTCCTCATCGACGCGGAGCTCAACCAGCGTCCGTCGCCGACCATCAATGTGGTGACGGCTTGCTCGACGCAGTTCTGGTTGTCGCGGCCGGATCTGACGTGGGACTTCATCGGCGCGTTCGAGGCCGCCGACGCCTGGGAACCCTTCATGACCCACATCGATTTCCATCGTGCCCACGATGCCGAATACGAGGTCGGTGGCCGGCGGTACGCGGTGTACGCCCACGACTGGCGCCGGGTGGGCATTCCCGAATGGCTCGACCTGACCAGTGATCGTGTCGTCGGCGGGGTCCCCGCGCGACCCGTGCCGCCCACGCCCGAACTCGTTCTGTCCCAGCCCGAATTCGCCGACGCCGTCCGCTCCGCGTTGCGCGGGATAGGACGGGCCGACGGCCTGGAACGCAATCCGCTGCTGCGCTCGAGAGTGGTCGCCGACCGACCGGGCCCCGCCACCGGTGCCGCGCTGCGCGATCTACTCACCACGATCGTCGAGTCGGTGCGCGAGGACTCGCGCGGTGAGAAGCTCTACCGCGTCCTCGACCGCACCTACCTGCGTCCGGCACCCACCCAGGAACGGGCCGCCGAACTACTCGGGCTGCCGTTCTCGACCTACCGACGCCACCTCACCCAGGGCATCGAGCGGGTGATCGCCAAGATGTGGCATATCGAGCTCTACGGAACCAGCTGATCAGGCCCTGCGGACCGGCGGAGGCGCCCATGTGCCATTGAGCGCTTCCGTACGAGGGGCATACAGCCGCATGGTGATACCGAGGGGCCCGCTCGGCGCGGGCAGCCAGTTCGATTCGCGCTCTGGTCCCGGGTTGGTGTGGGAGATGTAGATGTCGAGCGAGCCGTCGGAATTCTGCACCAGTGCGTCTCGGTCGCCGATGGCGAAGCGGTCGAGTTCGTTCGGCGCCTGGAACCCCTCGTCGTCGTACATGGTGACCGACCAGAACGCGGCCACCGGCGGCAGCTCGCCCGCGTCGAAGTGGATCACGTAGTCGGTATCGCCGTCGAGCGGCCGGCCGTCGGCGTCGGCGACCAGCAACGGGTAGATCGCGTCTTCGGGCGGGTTGGCGCCCAAGCCCGCCAACGTGATGGCCGAACGCCGGAAATAGTCGTTGCCGTACACCCCGATGTCGGCGAGCACGCTGATCCACCCGTTGATCGGTGGCGCCAGCTTTTTCGGCGCCGCCATCACCGCCGCTCGCGCGGCCTGCACACCGGCTTCGATGTCGGCGAGCTCATCGGTGGAGAATCGGGTGGCGTCGAAGTCCCGGCCGGGAACGATACCCAGCCGGGCGATGCGCGCGAGCTGGGAGAAGTCGGTGCCGTGTGGCGGGTCGACCTGCAACGCCGCAGCGGCACGGACGAAGAACTCCGTCGCCGACATCGCGTTGACCTGGCGCAGCGGTTCGGTCTCGCTCGCCGAACTCGGATCGGCCACGAACGGTCCCGGTGCGGCCAACTCGGTGATCTCGAGTCCGGCCTGGAATTTGTTGACCGCCACGTAGTCGGCGGGCCCGTTGGTCTGGGTGCGCCCGATCACCCACACATGATGAGTCGGCGCGTGGATCACGGGCAGGTCAGCCGGAAGATCACCGGTGTAGCCGGGGCCGACGACGACGAAGTCCAGTTCGCCGGTGCCGGTGGTGCGCTTGCCTGGATTGGCGAAAACATCCGTCCACGCGTCCAACATCGGGAGCATGTAATAGCGGTCGCCACTGTCGGGAACATGGATCTGCACGGGACCGCGGGTCAGATCGAGCCAGGCCGAGGAGTAGAGCGTGTCGAAATTCGGGCGAACCACCGCCCGAAAATGGACATCAGGGAACTCGTGGATGTGGTGGAACTGGTTCGGGGGCCCGAAACCCGGAGTCGAGTCCGCCGGGGAGTTGGTCTGCTGCTCGCGAGTGACGTCCATCGTGACGAGGGAGTACAGGTAGACATACGCTTCGTAGCTCAAGGTCTTCAGATCGCTGGACAATACGCTCACAACGCCTCCCTCGCATATGGCCTCGCCTGGCAAATTCCTATCCTGCACCTGCCGGTGCACCGTGAAAAGATCCGACCCATATCGAAATATTCTTGTGTCGCCGGATTCGGGCCGTTTCGTCCCCGTATTCGAGCGTGCACACAGTGGCGAACCGGTGTACCGGCGGATGAACGGGCGAACAAGAAGCCGCATCGGTCGGGACACGCGCCCGCGTGACGACAGGGAAACGGCGGCCGATTCACTAGTGTCCGGGGTCATGTTGCGAATCATCCGGAGAGTGAGTTACGCCGTCTCAGCGCTGGCCATTCTGTCGCAGCCGACCGCGCATGCCGATACCGTCAATCTGCCACCGCACGAGAAGACTTTCGAGTCGAGTATGGGCAGTTTTACCGTCGGCACGCACGACGAAGTCATCAATCGAATCGCGCCGTTGAACAGCACCCCCACCAGCCGTGAAGCCTTGGTCTCCACGGTCGCCTACGGACGGCTCGACGGGCAGGCCGAGGGCGTGCTCAAGACCGGATACTCCGTGGGCTGTCCGGCCAGGATCGGTGCCGTGCTCCCCGGCATCGATCCCACCACCGAATTCGGGCTCGAGGGGCCGCAGCAGAACTCCGCGACGGAACAGGTACAGCGGCAGGCGACCGAGCAAGCGCAGTCGCAGACTGTCGAGCAGTCGAGTTCCGGCGAATCGGTGCAGTCCCAGACCCAGGAGTCCGGTCAAGTACAAGAGTTCGAATCGGGACAGGTGCAGGAGTTCAGCGGCATCCTGCCCTCCATCGCGATAGACCCGGGTCTCTTCCTGGAATTGGACCTGCAACCCGGCGACATCACCAACGTCGACATCGGGGACGGCAAACCACTCATCCCGGGCAAGACCGTGCAGATCGTGACCCGCGACTTCCATATCAAAGTCGACAACTGCATCGGCCCGGCCACCATCCGCCAATACACCTACGTGCTGACCAAAACACCCGAAGTCGACGACAGCGGAGCGGTGTTCGGCGAGCCCACCACCCTGTAGTGAGCCCCGCGACCGCGCGTGGCGGTCCTCTTTCGATCCCGCCGAGTGAAAACGTCTACCGGGCAGCCGAATCATGATTGCGTAGCCTCAACCGCGCGCGACGGTCCCCCGGCCCGCTCGCATTCGGCGATACCGCTCGAACCGATCGATATGGAGGAGCGCACCATGACTGCCGAAGATTGGCGGCACAACGGTGTCCGGGTGATCAAGGCCGATCAGCTCGATTCGAACACCGCGCAGACACCCGGAATGGAGCGGGCGGCCGCGATCGATTTCGCCCGTGTCGGCGCGCAAAAGATCTGGGCCGGGACCGTCACGATCCATCCGGACGCCAAGACCGGCGCACACCATCACGGCGCACTCGAAAGTGTCATCTACGTGATCCGCGGCCGCGCCCGGATGCGATGGGGCGAGCGGCTGGAATTCGTCGCAGAGGCCGGGCCCGGCGACTTCATCTTCGTGCCACCGTATGTCCCGCACCAGGAAATCAACGCCAGCACCTACGAACCCCTGGAATGCGTGCTGGTGCGCAGCGACAGCGAAGCCGTCGTGGTCAATCTCGACATCGAGCCGATCGAGAAGCCCGACGCCGTCCATTGGATCGACCCCATCCACCACCATCTGTAGCCCTTGATTCCGGCGAAAGTGTGAAGGTCGGTGCGGTGATTCACCGTCGCCGACGTCAGCCGGCCACAGTCGCTGATCAGTGGTGCACCAGCGGACTCAAGGCCTTGCCTGCCAATTCGAGGATGCCCGGCTCATGACCGTTGGCGACCATGTTCACGATGATGCCGTCGACCCCGTGATCCAGGATGCGGCGCTGGATCTGCTCCGCCACATCGTCGGGGGCTCCGGCGAACACGCTGTCCGCCGAGATCACCACCACGACATCGCGCTGCATGAACTCCTGCGCCAGCTTGCGAGCCCTGTCGCCGTTCTCGTCGATGACGACGACAGCGCGGTAGCTGGTCTCCAGGGTCTGTGGGTCACGCCCGGCCTCCTCGCAGCGCTGCCGCAGGGTGGCCAATTTCTGGGGCAGGTCGCTGGTGTGGCACAGGATGTTCAAGTGGTCGGCGTAGCGCGCGGCCAGGCCGAAGGTCTTCTTCTCACCGCCGCCACCGAGCAGGATCGGCAGGTCGTCGCGCACCTGCGGCTCGTTGATCGCGTTCTCGGCGCGGTACCACGTGCCCTGGAAGGTGGGCCGCTGCCCGCGCAGCATCGGCGAGATGATCTGCAGCGCCTCGTCCAGCCGCTGGAACCGCTCGGTGAAGCTGCCGTAGTCGAAGCCGTAGCCGCGGTGCTCGAGCTCGAACCAGCCCGCGCCGATGCCGAGGGCCGCGCGGCCGCCGCTGATCACGTCCAGCGTCGTGACGATCTTGGCCAGCAGCGCCGGATTGCGGTAGGTGTTGCAGGTCATCAGGGTGGCCAGCTGGATTCGCTCGGTGACGGTGGCCAGCCCGGCCAGGGCCGTGTAGGCCTCCAGCATCCAATCGTCGGGCTGCCCATAGACCTGATAGAAGTGGTCCATGAAGAGCACGGCATCGAACCCGGCTGCCTCCGCCTCCTGCGCCTGCGCGATGACCTTCGGGAACAGTTCGCGCGCAGAGCCCGCGTAGCCGAAGTAGGGCATCTGATATCCGAGACGAATGCTCATGTTCGACGACCCTACGGTCGTTTTCCTCGTCGACCCGCAGCGATAATCCATGGCAATCAACCGCGCGTCACACGGCAATGGCCGGAAGTTCACCGATTGCCGTCCCGCGCCGCAGTACGATGAGTGGGCGAACTGATACTCGATCAGGTCGAGGCCTGGGTCGGCGCCCCGCTGCCCTCGCACACCGGAGTCGCGGCATGAATGTCGTCGTTTGGATCGTTTCCGGCCTGCTGGCCGCAGTCTTTCTCCTGGCCGGTGCGATGAAACTCGCCAAATCCAAAGAACAGCTCGTCGCGGACCCGAAAATGGGCTGGGCCGAGCCCTTTCCGGAAGGCCTGATCAAGTTCATCGGCGCGGCAGAAGTCGCCGGCGCACTCGGCCTGATCCTGCCCGGCGTGTTCGGTATCGCCACCTGGCTGGTGCCCGCGGCCGCCATCGGTCTGGCGGTGATCATGGTCGGCGCGATCGTCACGCACGGGCGTCGCGGCGAATGGTCGAATGTCGTGATGACCGTGGTGCTGCTGGCATTGACGGTCTTCGTCGCGGTGGAACGGATCGGCCCGCAAGCGTTCTGACGTCGGTCCCGGTGGGCGGGACTGTACCGGTCAATTGTCCAATTCGCTGGATGTCGTCGGCGCTCGGCAATTACGGTGCCGCGCATGTCTCGCACTCACCGCATACTCGCAGCCGCGGCCCTGGCCGCTGTCCCCTTCGCCACGGCAGCGCCGGCACCCGCGGCTCCGGTCGTGAACAAGGTCGTGGTCATCGGCATCGACGGCACCCTGTGGAGTGAGGTGACGGCGGCCGATGCCCCCAACCTCGACCGCCTGGCCGCGCAGGGCACCCTGGCACGCACCTCCATCGCCCCGCACACCACCATGTCGTGCGTTTCGTGGGCCACGGCGCTGACCGGCGTATGGGATACCAAGCACGGGATTCAGGACAATGGATCCACCTGCAACGCAGGACCTTTCGCACAATATCCGACGGTGTTCACACAGGTGGAGCGGGAGCGGCCGGCGCTGTCGACGGCCTCCATCGGGACCTGGGACAAGATCGGCATGATCGCGCGCACCGGCAGCCCGCAGGCCGATCGGGTGACCGTCACGCAGATCGATCCCACCGGCGCGGGCGTTTGTGAGACCACCGCCGATTCCGCGGCCACCGCGCAGGTTGTCTCGGCCATCACCGAGCAGGGAACCGACCTGCTGTTCACGCACCTCGATCAGGTGGACATCGTCGGACACACGCTGCGCGGAATCTGGCCGCAGGCCTATCGCGATGCCATCGGCCGCGTGGACAGCCTGGTCGGGCAGATCACCGCCGCGGTGGACGCGCGGGCGGCGGCGCATTCGAACGAGCGGTGGACGATCCTGGTCACCACCGACCACGGACACAAGCCGGATGGGGGGCACGGCGGTCAGAGCGCCTACGAGACAGCCAGTTTCGTGATCGCGCGGGGAGCGGGGTTCGCGGCGGGCACAGAGAACAACGGCTACACCCTCGCCGACATCACACCGACCGTGCTGGATCTGCTCGACGTCCCGGCGCCCGCGAACCTCGACGGCGAGTCGATGATGACGGGCGGTTCGGGCAACCCGGCACTACCCGCGCCGAACACGCCACCGGTCGACTCCGGGATCACCGGTTCGTCGTCCGGTTCGGCACAGGCGGCGATGGTGGCGAATCCGTTGTGCCTGCTGGGAAGTGGATCGGCGAGCGGTTCGTCCGAGCGCTAGTTCCCGCCGGTCACCGAGGTGCGATCCGGAACAACCCGCTCATCGTGCCCTGATAGAGGGTGCGGTCAGGGGCGATGGTGCCGACCATCTGCAGGGTGTTGTGCACGGCAGTGGCCCCGATGACCTTCTCCGTGTCGACGCGCCCGGTAGCGGCGTCGATCACGGTGTAGCGGAAGGTATCGGTCAACCCGGCGCTGCCGGTCGAAATGATGCTGTGGCGGGCGACGGTGTAGATCTTGCCGTCGGCCACCGACAGACGTGGAACCGCCGCGGACAGAACATCATTGGTCCACTTCACCTGACAGCCGGAACCACTGACGTCTACGCGGACCATGCCCCCGGTGAACGAAGCATGCGCCGGGTCACTGTCGCCCGCCCCCTCCGGCACCGCGGGATACGGATACCCGTAGGTGCTGGCGACGAAAAGGCTGTTGCCGGAACCGATCGGCGAGTTCTCGGTGCCCTTGACCGTCGGCACCGAGCACACCGGATTGCCGCCGGCGGTGTCGAACACGAGCAGATTCTCCTTCGGCACGGCGTTGTCGGTGATCGCCACGTACTCGGTGCCGCTACCGGGGCCGAAGAAGGTGGGAGTGGCACCGGTCCCCCAGGAGAGCTGACCGGGCTTGCGGGCCGGACCGCGGTCATAGGCCTGGCGCCACACGATGCGGGGACCGCCGGTCTCGTCGATATCGACCAGGTACAGCGCGTGGGTGGTGGCGATCGAGACGCCCTCGGGCGCGGTGGAAATGCTGTTGGCGACCTTCTCCCCCGGACCGAGCACGATCGACCGGGCCGCGCCGGTCGCCGGATCGGAGTAGCCCGCCACCGCGTTGTCGGTGGCGAACCACACCCGGCCGTCGAAGTCGGGCATCACCGAACTCACAGCGTCGCAGTCGCTACCACCGCAGTGGCCCGTGACGGCTTGCGCTATATCGGTTCTCGTCTCGACGAACAGCTTCCAGTCGTCGCCGTCCTTGCGGTGGCCGATCCGTAGCAGCTGACCGCTGCCGTCGACGGTGACCATGCGGTCGTCGCTGTCGAGATAGGCGTACACACCACCGAGGAGGCTGCCCTTGGCCAAATCGAGGGAGGCCAGCGGCTGCCCGCTGCCGGGGTCGAGCAGGAACACCTTCGGGGCCCGGTCGATGATCTTGGTGCACAGCGCCTGCGGAATCCCGTCCGCGCCTTGCAGAATGGTCGGACACGCAGCAGCGAGTTCGCGGAAGTCGCTGTCGATGCTTCCGGTTCCTGGACCCGCGAAAGGCGTGGCGTCGGACGACTCGGCGTCCCCGTGCATCGTCGCGGTTCCCGGCGGGCCCAGGTGCGGATTCGCGGGCGGTAGCGAACCGAACTCCGCGGCGGCGGTTCCGGTGGTGACCATGAGCGACACGGTCAGACACAGCGCGGCGGTCGCGGCGATGCGACCCATTCTTGCGAACACGGGCGACTCCCTGATTCCTGCCATCGACGCGCTCGCTCGCCAGAGCGAACCCGCCTCGAAACAAATACTCGAACTCAGCCTTTCGAATACTCGTACAGCTCGCAGAGTAGGGGACCGCAGTCGCGACGGCAAGATCCGTCGGCGACCGTCGCGCACCCCGGTCGGCACCACTGGTTCCGGGTTGCGGGTGCCTCGGTTCCGATCCGCGACCGCCGACTCGAGCGACGCCGGCACCACGAGCACAACGGCATTCCACGATCTTGGGGAACACTCGATGTCATGGAACCACTCGTGTCTGACGCGACCGACACCGAACCGATGTTGGTGACCACCCTCGATGCCTGGCGGTCGGGAGGTGATCAGCTGCCCGTCGACGACGACCGGACCGCCTGGGCGGCAGACGACGAGTCGGCGCTTCTGGTTGCCGATGCGCTGGCGCCGACCGCGCAGATCCTCGTCGTCACCCCGCGCGCGGCATCGCCGACCGCGGGACACCTACCCGCCGGGAAGGTGCGGTGGGCCCGGCGCGGCCCGGCAGGCCGCCATACCGAACTGCTGCACCGACCCTCGACCGCGGAGACCCTCGACCTGCTGCCGCATCCCGAAGGCGGCTGGTTTCGCGAAACTTGGCGCAGTGCGCACACTTTCGCGCCGACTGACTATCCGGGCCCACGCGCCGCGGCGACCGGCATCCTGTTCCTGCTCCCCGAGCACGAACAGTCGATCTGGCATGCCGTGCGCTCCGACGAACTGTGGATGTGGCATCGAGGCGGACCACTGGAACTCCTGCTGGGCGGCGACAGCGACACTCCCACCACAACCGAGACCGTGATCCTCGGCCCAGCCATCGAGTCGGGGCACCGCGTGCAGCAACTCGTCCCAGCGGGTAATTGGCAGGCGGCCCGGCCGTGCGGTGGTGCGGAGGTACTGGTGAGCTGCGTCGTCGCACCGGGCTTCGATTTCGAGGATTTCCGGAGCTGAACCCACCCTCGATCGCCGGAAATGGCGAGCTCTCGGCTCGCCATTCCACTGTTACCGGGTTGCTGATTGATTCCTCGGCGCGCAGGGAGCAGAGTTGCGATACACAGCGCGACATCACCCCTTCGAGCACACGCTGATCGGAGAATCATGGGACACCGGACGAGTTTCGCAGTGTTTGTCGCGACCGCGAGTTTGTTCATTGCCACGGGCTGCGCGACATCGTCGGATTCCGGCGGCGATGCCACCAGCACGTCGGCCGGCGCGCAGGCCCAGCCCGCCTACGCCACCACCCTCAGGCCGGTGATCACCCAGCTCATGAAGGACAACGTCATTCCCGGTGCTGTCGTGGTCGTCAAATCGCCGAAGCAAGGCGATTGGACCGAGACATTCGGCACCCGGGTCATCGGGGCCGACGACCCCATGTCGGTGGACGACTATTTCCGCATCGCCAGCAACACCAAAACCATGACGTCGACCGTCATTCTGCAGTTGGTGCAGGAGGGAAAACTCGCACTCGAGGACCCGATTGCCAAATATTGGCCGGATGTGCCGAACGGCGACGAGATCACCATCGCCCAGCTCTCCGAAATGCGAAGCGGGCTCTACAGTTACACGTTCGACCCACAGTTCAATGCCATGCTCGACAGTGACCCGAACAAGGTGTGGACGCCCGAGGAGTTGCTCGCCATCGCCTTCTCCCATCCGGTCAATTTCGCGCCGGGGGAGAAATTCGACTACAGCAATACCAACATCATCCTGCTCGGCCTGGTCATCGAGAAGATCACGAAGATGACGGCCGCCGAGAATTTCCAGCAGCGGATCTTCGAACCACTCGGCCTGAAGCACACCTCGCTGCCCGCGGCGGCGGACCACTCGATCCCCGATCCGCACCCGCAGGGGTACGCGTTCGGCACCAATGTCTCCACCATCGACACCTTCGCCCTGCCGCCCGAGCAGCAGGCCGCCGCGCTCGCGGGCACGCTGCAACCCAACAACGCGACCGACGAGAGCCCGTCGTGGACGTGGACCGCGGGTGCCGCGATCTCGACGGTCGGTGATGTGGCCACGTACGTGCGGGCACTCGTCGAGGGCGATCTGCTGGACGAGCAGATGCAGCGAGTGCGGATGGACAGCATCCAGCCGATCGATCCGGCCGCGCCCGATGTCGCCGGATACGGTCTCGGCATCGTCCGATTCGGCTTGCATCTGTTCGGACACGACGGTCAGATTCCGGGATACATGACCTTCATGGGCCATGACCCGGAGTCCGACCTCACGATCGTGGTCGCCACGAACCTCGCGACGGTGCCGTCGGGCGAGGGGTCGGCACTGGTCCTGGTCAAGGGCATGCTGCCGACCTTCTACGGGAACGAGGCGGTGCCGGGCAGCCCGGCCGCGCCGAACACCGGCGCGACGACCGCGCCCACCAGCCCTGCTCCACCGACCACCACCGGCCGGTGACGACCCCGCGAGCCCGCCACCCGAACGGATGTCCGCTGCACACGATGACGCCCGGCTGATCCGATGTTCGCATGCGGTGAGGCGATCCTTGCTTTACTGCTCGAAGGAGATATCGGAGTCTACGGAGGTGTCATCGACGGTGCCCGCTCGACGATTCGCCCGGCGATGGGCCGCGCACCTGGCTGCGGTGAACATCCCGGTACGCGGCGAAGACGAGCTCGTCGACGTCCTCGAAGATCTCCTGGCCCGAGTGCTGGTCGCGCTGGCCAACCCCGCGTGGGATCCCGCCGTCGGCGAAAACCTCGGGATCGCCGTCGCCGATCTCGGTTTCCGCTCCCCCGCTGTCATCGATGCCTCGCTGCCGACCCTGCGTGAGGTCTGCCGGCACGCCGGAGCGCCACCCGAGGTTCTGACGAGCCTGGCCTCGCGGTTCGGCCTCGGCGTCGGGCGCAGTCTCACCTCCGAGTCGGTGACCGCGCACGCCGCCGACGGCTTCGAGATCGCGTTCCGCCACGCGTCGGTGGCCATGTCCATCGGCGACGCCCGAGGCCGCATCATCGACGCCAATCCGGCCTTCGAACGCCTGGTGGGGTACTCGCTCGACCAGCTACGGGGACTCGACGGCTTCGACCTGGCCGGCGACACCGCCGACGTCGAGCGCCGGCGCATCTTCGCCGAACTCGCCGGCAACGACTCGGGGGCCGTGCGGTTCGAAAGCGAACAGCCTCGCCCGGACGGAACTACCAGGTGGGTCGGCTGGACGATCACCCAGTGTGTCTCGGCCGACGGCGAACGGGCTTATCTGCTCGGCTTCGGCCAGGACCTCACCGAACAGCACACCGCCGCGCAACGGCTGCACTGGCAGGCCCACCACGACCCGCTCACCGGCCTGACCAACCGGCGCGGCCTGCACACCGAGCTGCACTCGCTCGTCGGCGACGCCCACCCCGGACAGTGCGCGGCGGTGTGCGCACTCGACGTCGACGGGTTCAAAGCGGTCAACGACACCTACGGACATGCCGTGGGCGATCAGATCCTCGTCGAGCTCGCCGAACGCCTGCGGCGATGCTTGAGCACCGATGAGGAACTGCTCGCTCGCCTCGGCGGGGACGAGTTCATCGTGGTACTCCCCCCGTCCGCGGTCGACCGAGCGCGCAAGACCATCGATCTGCTCCACGCCGCGGTGATCGATCCGTTCGCCCTGCCCGACGGGCCGATATCGGTATCGGTCAGCATCGGCGCGGTGGTGACGCCTCTGACCGGTAGACGCGTTTCCGAACTGCTCGCCGAGGCCGACGACTGCCTCTACCAGGCCAAAGCGCTGGGCAAGAATCGGTGGATTCTGCGCGAGCGGTGAGTCAGCGGGCGATTCCGTCGAACATCAGCCGCTGTATCGCGATACTGAGCTCTCGTTGCTGTTCGGGCGGCCCACTGTCGTCCGCGCTGCCCCGTTCCCCGGCATCTCTGGCGCACGCGATGACCCCGGCCAGCAGCATGCCCATCACAGCCTGCGCCGTGTGGTCGACATCGAGATCGGCGCGCAGGTACCCGCGTTCGATCCCGTGTTCGAGATAGCCGGCCGTGAGCGCGTTGGCGGAGTCGAGCACGCTGAACATTCGTTTGTTCAGCTCGGCGTCGACACCGACCGTCCCGGTGAACAGGAACCGGGGAATGCGCGGGTCGGAGTACAGGATGCCGGTCAGTCCGTCGGCGATGCGGCCGACCTGGGCGCGGTAGTCGTCGAGGGTTTCCGCGGCGGCGGGGGCGTTGTCGGTCGCCAGGGCTTCCAGCACGCGACCGAACAGGTCGTCCACGACGTGGTCGATGATGTCGCGCTTGTTCTGGAAATACCGGTAGAAGGTGCCGTGGCCGATCCCCAGCCGCGTGGCGATGTCGGCGATCGAGGTGTCGTGGTAGCCGCTCGTCGCGAAACAGTCGAAGGCGGCGTCGATGATGTCGCGGCGTGTTTCCTCGCGCATGCGTTCCGCTCGCTGAGCGCGTCTGTCTCCGAGTGCCTCTGGTCCGACCACGCCTGTGATGATAGCCTCCGTCAAAGTTGAGTGACACTTCATTCCGTAAGTAGAATGATGTGTCAGTCCAGGCATGGAGACAGAACAAGGGAGTTCGTCATGCGTGACCCGAAGATCGTCATCATCGGCGCCGGCGTCGCCGGGATCACCGCCGGCGTGATCTTCAAGCAGGCCGGCTTCGAGAACTTCGTGATCGTGGAGAAGGGCTCCGATGTCGGCGGGGTCTGGCATTGGAACCGCTACCCCGGACTGACCTGCGATGTTCCGTCGCAGATCTATCAGTTCGGCTTCGCACCCAAACCCGACTGGTCACAGATCTGGGCCACCGGTGGCGAGATCCAGCGCTACCACCGCGATGTGGTCGAGCAGTTCGGTCTGACCGATCATCTCGCACTGAACAGTGAGGTCACCGAGGCCGTTCACGGCGCCGACGGGTGGACCGTCACCCTCGCGGGCGGCCGAGAGATCACGGCGGACTTCGTCATCGCCGCCACCGGCGTGCTGCACCACCCCTTCACCCCCGATATCCCGGGAATCGACCGGTTCACCGGTGCGGTGGTCCATACCGCCCGGTGGGACGACGCGATCGAGACCGCAGGCAAGCGCATCGCGGTGATCGGCAGCGGGTCCACCGGCGTTCAGGTGGTCTCCGCGCTGCAACCGCGAGCCGCGAAGTTGACCCAGTTCGCCCGCACACCCCAATGGGTGCTCTGGGCTCCGATGGGTCTGCCCCAGCCGCGACTGCTGGCCGAGCTGCTCGCCGCCGCGCCCGCCGCGCACCAGCGCCTCTACTCCACGCTGTTGTGGAGCTCGGGCATCCTCGCCGATATCGCGTTGAAACCGACATGGCGACGCCGCGCCGCGCAGCAGTTCGCCCGGTGGTCGCTGACCACCCAGGTGCGCGATCCACAGCTACGAGCGGCGTTGACTCCCGACTACGAGCCGTTCTGCAAACGGCAGGTCCTCTCCGGCACCTATCACCGCGCGATCGGCGCCGGCAACGCGGCGTTGGTGACCGACGCGATCAGCGAGATCACCGAAACCGGAATCCGCACCGCCGACGGCACCCACCACGACCTCGACGTGATCGTCTTCGCGACCGGCTTCCACCCACACAACTACATGCGCCCGATGAACCTGCGTGGCCGCGACGGACTGAGCATCGACGAGGCCTGGGCGAAGGGGCCACGCGCCTACCGGATGACCGCGATCCCCGGTTTCCCGAACTTGTTCACCGTGCTCGGCCCGAACTCGCCCACCGGATCGATCTCGCTGCAGTACTCCGCGGAACTGACTGCCCGCTACATCACGCAGTGGCTGAAACGCTTCCGCGACAACGAGTTCGACACCGTGGAGGTGACCGAGGAGGCCACCGTCCGGTTCAACGACTCCGTCGCCGACGCCATGGGCCCGACCGTGTGGAACACCGGTTGCAACTCCTGGTACTTCACCGAGGAAAACACCATCGACCTGTGGCCTTTCGACCGCAAGACGATGACCACCCTGCTCACCGAACCCGACGACCGCGACTACCTGATCGCTCACCAGGATGGAACTCTGTCATGACGACACGACACGTCGACGTACTGATCATCGGCGCCGGCCTCTCCGGCATCGGCACTGCCTGTCAGCTCGTTCGCGAGCGGACCGGCCGCAGCTTCGCGATCATCGAACGTCGCGACAACGTCGGCGGTACCTGGGATCTGTTCAAGTATCCGGGCATCCGGTCCGACTCGGACATGCTGACCTTCGGTTTCGGGTTCCGCCCGTGGATCGGCACCAAGATCCTGGCCGACGGGCCGAGCATCCGGAACTACATCGAAGACACCGCCCGCGAATACGGCGTGCTGGAACATATCCACTTCGGCCGCAGAGGAATTCGCGCCTCCTTCGACAGCACCACCGGACTGTGGACGGGCGAAGTCCGCAACGAGCGCACCGGCGAGATCGAGATCTGGTCGGCGAACTTCCTGGTCGGCGCCACCGGCTACTACGACTACGACAAGGGCTATCAGCCGGCGTTCCCCGGCGTCGCGGACTTCACCGGCCAGATCGTGCACCCGCAGCATTGGCCCGAGGACCTCGACTACCAGGGCAAGAAGGTGGTGGTGATCGGTTCGGGTGCCACCGCGATCACCCTGATCCCCGCGATGGCCGACGCCGTCGAGCACATCACCATGCTGCAGCGCTCGCCCACCTACATCCAGACGCTGCCCTCGAATGATCCCGTCGCGATCACGATGCGCAAAGCCCGTGTGCCGGAGAAGATCGCCTATCGGATCGGCCGTGCCCGCAATATCGCGTTGCAGCGCGCCAGTTTCCAGCTCTCGCGCACCAATCCCGAGCTGGCGAAGAAGGTGTTCTTGAACCAGGTCAGACTGCAAGTGGGCGACAAGATCGACATGCGGCACTTCACGCCCGGTTACAACCCGTGGGATCAGCGTCTGTGCGTGGTGCCCAACGGTGACCTGTTCAAGGCGCTGAAAAGCGGCAAGGCCGATATCGTCACCGACCGCATCGCGAAGTTCACCGAGAAGGGCGTGCTGACCGAGTCGGGCCAGGAGCTCGAGGCCGACATCATCGTCACCGCCACCGGCCTGAACGTGCAGATCGTCGGCGGCGCCGAACTCGTAGTGGACGGCGTACCGGTGGACCCCCACGGTTCGGTGCTCTACAAGGGTGTCCTGATCTCCGGGGTCCCCAATGCCATGATCATTCTCGGCTACACCAACGCGTCGTGGACGCTCAAGGCCGACCTCGCCGCCACCTATTTCTGCCGGGTCCTCAACACCATGCGCGACAGCGGATTCTCCCGGTTCTCGGTGCGAGCGGGTGCCGACGACATCGCCGAAGAGTCCGTGATGGGTGGTGACCTGACCTCCGGCTACATCCAGCGCGGCGACGGTGTCATGCCGCGACAGGGGCGGCGCTCTCCCTGGAAGGTGGTCAACAACTACTACCGCGATCGCGCCCTACTCGGCAAAGGCGAACTCCTAGACGGCGTACTGACGTTCGACCGGATCGCCGCACCCCACGGCACGGGGTTGATCCGATGATGTCGTGCCGGCGCACAAGGTTTTATCAGCCCCTCCCGGAATCGACCGTCAGCAGAGCCGCCGCCGGGGAAATTCTGCGAATCAGACCGATGACCGCACGGATCGCCCCGGGAATCACGGTGCGGGCCGACGCGTATCGCGTGTTGTACCGTTCCACCGACCTTGCCGGAAAGCCGATCACGGTCTCGGGAGCAATTCTGATTCCTCGCGATATCTCGGGACCGCTGCCACTGGTCGGGTTCGCTCCGGGCACGCAGGGAATGGCACGTTCGGCAGCGGTGTCGCGGCTACTCGAACGCGGGCTGGAATACGAAGGAGTGTTCATCGCCGCCGCGTTGGCCCGCGGCTGGGTGGTGGCGGTCACGGACTACCCCGGGCTGGGAACCGAGGGAACTCATCCCTATGTGATCGGTCCGGCCAACAGCCGCGCCTTGCTCGACGTCATGCGTGCCGCGCGGTACCTGCTCACCACCCGATCGACGCAGATCAGCCAGTACGGGATCTACGGCTACTCCGAGGGCGGCAACACCGCCGCCTGGGCCGCGCAGATCCAGTCGCTCTACGCTCCGGATCTGCCGTTGGCCGGTGTCGCTGTCGGCGCGCCACCCGCCGACCTCGCCGAAATGGGTGCGAGCCTCGATCGCACCGCGGGCTTGTTCTTGCTGGTGTACTCGGCGATGGGGCTGGAAGCCAGTTTCGACGACCTGGATCTGCGCCGAAATCTCAACGCCGCGGGCAAGTTCACGCTGCCGGTGATTCGTCGACTGCATCCGCTGGCGCTCGCCGCGGTCGGGTTCGTCATCCCGAAGTCGCGGACCGTCTATCTCCGCACCGACCCGTTCGAGGATCCGGTGTGGCTCGAGCGAATGCGTGAGGTCAGCCTCGGATACCTACCGCCGACAGCGCCGGTGCTCGTCGGGCACGGCCCCCGCGACCGGGTGGTTCCCTACCGACAGACCGAGCTGCTCACCCAGCGGTGGCGCGAACTCGGTGTCGAGGTCAGCGAACATCGGATCCGATTCGGTGGCCACTTCACCGCGGCACCGCAATTCGCCCGGGCCGGATTCGCGTTCCTCGCCGACTGCTTCGCCGAGCAGGACCGGACGGCGACCCCGACCGCCTCCTGAGCGATTCCGCCGGAGTCCGCCGGACGTCGCGGCGCAGTACTGCCGGTGCCGACCGACACCCGCGCCACCCGGATCGCCGAGATCGTCACCGAGCTCGCCGGTGACGCCGCGAAGCAACGCATTCACCTCTGGCACAACGGAAATGCAGCGCCGGATGGCGGATTTCCTCGCCGACGACGGGGCGGGTGCGGTGCTGCCCGATATGGCCGTCATCGGGGATCGTCCTAAGGGAAGGTTAGGAACCGCCCGTGCCGCTTCCTTTCGGCATGTGAGCGCCGACACAGTGGTCTCCGACGGCGCAATGCCGCGCCGATAGAGGAGGGTCCAAGGTGACAACGACACAGGCCGGTGGTGAACGGCGAGTCGTGGCGAACGTGCTGCGCGGCTCGATCGGCAACCTCGTCGAGTGGTACGACTGGTACGTCTACGCCGCGTTCAGCGTGTACTTCGCGAAGGCGTTCTTCCCGGACGGCGACCCCACGGCGCAACTGCTGTCGACGGCGGCGGTATTCGCGGTCGGGTTCATCATGCGCCCGATCGGCGGCTGGGCGCTCGGGCGCTACGCCGACCGGTTCGGCCGGCGCGCCGCCCTCACTCTGTCGGTGACGGTGATGGCCGCGGGTTCGCTGATGATCGCGGTGACGCCCGGATTCCAGACCATCGGTATCGCGGCGCCGGTGTTGCTGCTCATGGCGCGACTGCTGCAAGGTCTGTCGGTCGGCGGTGAATACGCCACCAGCGCAACGTATCTGTCCGAGGTCGCGTCCCCGGGCCGGCGCGGGTTCTACTCGAGCTTCCAGTACGTGACACTGGTCGCGGGCCAGCTCGTCGCCCTGGGCGTGCAGATCATCCTGCAGCAGATGCTCTCGTCCGAGCAGATGTACAGCTGGGGCTGGCGCATCCCGTTCCTGATCGGTTCCGGTGGCGCGATCGTGGTGATGCTGCTGCGACGCGGCATGGACGAGTCGGACTCGTTCAAGGCGATGGAGAAGACGGCCGAGACCGGCAAGGCGGCCGCGAGCAGCTCGCGCGGTTCGCTGCGGGTCCTGCTGCAGTACCCCCGCGAATGCCTGCTGGTAGTCGGCCTGACGCTGGGCGGCACGGTGGCGTTCTACACCTACACGACCTACATGCAGAAGTTCATGATCAATACCTCGGGCATCTCCAAGGACACCGTGGCCTGGATCAACTTCGTCGCGCTCCTGGTCTTCGTGGTGCTCCAGCCGATCGCGGGCGGTCTGTCCGACCGGATCGGCCGCCGCAAACTGCTCATCTTCTTCGGTGTCGCCGGCACGGTGCTGACGGTGCCGATCATGACGGCGCTCGCGCACACCTCCAACCCACTCGCGGCCTTCGGCCTGATGATGACCGCGCTGGTGATCGTCACCGGCTACACCTCGATCAATTCGATCGTGAAGGCCGAGCTGTTCCCCACCAAGATCCGCGCGCTCGGCGTCGGGCTGCCGTACGCGCTGACCGTCGCGATCTTCGGTGGTACCGCGGAGATGATCGCGCTGGCGTTGAAGAAGGCAGGC
Source organism: Nocardia sp. NPDC055050 (assembly GCF_053608345.1). NCBI lineage: Bacteria > Bacillati > Actinomycetota > Actinomycetes > Mycobacteriales > Nocardiaceae > Nocardia > Nocardia sp. NPDC055050. The sequence continues at coordinate 17,634 of NZ_JBSGVG010000011.1, read as the reverse complement.
CTCGAGTCGCTCTACTTCTTCTACGTCGCCGGATGTATCGCGATCTCGCTGATCACCTACTACTTCATGCGGGAAACGTCGGCCGAGTCGACCATCGACGCCGACGACGTCGTCGATGCCGATGCGGTCGAGCCGGAACGGGCGATGGCCGCCGTGCGTGGCTGACCGTCCGGAACACGCGCCGGTCCTGCCGCTATGGGAGGATCGGCGCGTGCGGCTTGCGGTGGTCGAGGACGACGACGGGGTGGGCGACGCCCTGGTAGAGGCGCTCACCGCGCGCGGCTACCGGGCCGAGCGCATGCGCCGTGGCGCCGACCTGCTCATCGCCCACCGCGATTTCGACGCCGTGCTCCTCGACCTCGGGCTGCCCGATGCCGACGGGTTGCAGGTCCTGCGTCAGCTGCGTGAGGTCAGCACGATCCCGGTATTGATCCTGACCGCCCGCAGCGACGAACGCTCCATCGTGCGCGGCTTGCGTGGCGGAGCGGACGACTACGTGGTCAAGCCCCCGCGGATCGCCGAACTGATGGCGCGGCTCGAGACCGTACTGCGCCGGGCCGCGGCCGTCGCCACGCGGGCCAGGACCGAAGTCGTCACCGGTGATGTCCGGGTGGATCTGCATGCGCGGGTCGTCGAGGTGGCCGGTGCTCCGATCGCGCTCACCCAGAAGGAATTCGAGCTCGTCGAGGTTCTGGTGGAACGGCCGGGCGCCGCGGTGAGCAGGCAGCAGCTGATGGACCGCATCTGGGGCGATGCGTTCGTCGCGGTCTCGCGCTCGCTCGATGTCCACATGACCGGGCTGCGCGCCAAACTGAACCGGCCCGGGCTGATCACCACCATTCGCGGCTACGGGTATCGGTGGGGCGAGTGAGTGCCCGAGGACCGGCATGCGCCGCAGACTGCTGATCGCGCTCACCGTCTTCGCGGCGCTCGCGGTGCTGGCGTTCGCGATTCCGCTGTCGCTGACCGCCGCCACCAGCCGAACCCAGGAGCTGGTGCTCGGCCGATCCGGTGACGCCGACCGCTTCGCGACCCTCGCCGACGCGGCGGGGTCGGCGGGCGGGGTGCAGGCACTCGCCGACGAGGTCGGCCGCTATCACGAGCTGTACGGGGAGAACGTGCTGGTCGTGGATGCTCGCGGGGCACCGATCGTCAACGCCGGGGTCGAGGTGAGCGATGTGCGGATCCGGGCCGCGGTGGCCGCGGCTCGCCGCAACCAGCGACCGCAGCAGGTGGATCGGCTGACGCCGTGGAGCGCCCCGGTCATGCTCATCGCCCGGCCCGTCGGCACCGGTGTGCAGGTCAACGGGGCCGTCGTGATCGAGGCGTCGACCGCCGCGGCGCGCGCGACGATCGCCCGGGTGTGGGCGGTGATCGCGGTGGGCGCGCTCGGCGCGATGGTGGTCTTCGTGCTGTTGGCACTGGTCCTGAGCCGATGGGTGCTGCGCCCGCTGGCCGCGATGTCGGACGCGGTCGCCGAACTCACCGCGACACTGCCGAAACCACGCGGCCGCGCCCCGATCACCAGAAATTACGGTGGCCCACCGGAGGTCCGTGATCTCGCCGAATCCGTCGACGCCATGGCCACCGCCGTCGCCGATTCCGCCGACGCGCAACACCAGCTCGTCGCCGATACCGCGCATGCCATGCGAAACCCGCTCGCCGCCTTGATGATTCGTCTCGACTCGCTGGAGTACGCCGTCCCCGGCCAGGCGTCGGCGACTTTCCGCGGTGCGACCGCGGAAGTGGAACGGCTGACCGCGCTCCTCGACGATCTGCTGGAGCTGGCCGTGGCACAAGCACCCGCGTCCTTCGGCACTGCGGCATCCACCGACGAGCGGTGCGATCCGGCACAGGTCGTGGCCGACCGAATCGACGCATGGGGGTCGGCGTTCGACGACGCGGGGATGCGGTTGACCACGGCACGCCGACCCGACGGATCGGTCAGCCCTGCGCCGCCGGACGGCGGTGAGGATTCCGGCAGCCACAGCGCGGCGGCGATCAGCTCGGCGGCGCTGGCCCAGATTCTCGATGTGGCACTGAGCAATTCGTGCCGGTACGCGGGATCCGGCGCGCACACGGTCGTCGGGGTGAGCGACGAACCGGGCTGGGTGAGGGTCCAGGTCGCCGACGACGGGCCGGGCGTCGCGCCGGACGAACTCGACAAACTCACGGCGCGGTTCTTCCGCGGTTCCGCCGCGGCCGCGGGCGGAACGGGGCTGGGGCTGTCGATCGCGCAGGCACTGGCCACGGCGTGGGGCGCGAGGTTGACGGTCGAGGCGGTGCACCCGCACGGGCTCGCCGTGACGGTCCGGATACCCGAGGTGGCGCGATGAGTGGTGGATCGCCGATGTCACGTCGCCGAATGTTGGCCTTGGCCGCACTTGTGTCGGCGGGCGTGGCCGGGTGCGGCACGAACGACCGGACAACGGTGCGGCTGGCCTCGGGCGAGGACGGGGGCTTCTACTACGCCTTCGGGCGACTGCTGGCCGCCGCGGCCGCTGACGACACCGACACTCTCCGCATCGAACCGGTGGAAACCGCTGGGTCGCAACAGAATCTGCGGATGGTCGCCGACGGCGACGTCGACACCGCACTGGCGCTGGCGGACTCGGCGAGCGATTTCGGCGGGCGTGTGGTGGCGCTCGGTCGCGTCTACGAGAACTATCTCCAGCTGGCGGTCCGCACCGGCGATCCGATCAACGAGGTCGCCGACCTGCGCGAACGCCGAGTCAATCTCGGTGCCGCGGGCTCGGGCGCCGCGGTCACCGGTCAGCGACTGCTGACCACCGCCGGGCTGGATCCGAGCGTCGACGTCGTGGTCGAGCATCGACCGCTGCGCGAAGCCGCGCAACGATTGACCGACGGCGACATCGACGCGTTGCTGTGGGCCGGTGGGGTGCCCACCGCCGCACTCGCCGTGCCCGATCCCCTGCGCCTGATCGACCTCGGCGCCCTCGCCGCTCCCCTGCGCGAGCGATACGGCCCCGTCTACGACCGGGTCGCCATTCCCGCCGACGCCTATCCGGGTAGCCCGGCGGTGCACACGATCGGCGTCGCCAACCTTCTCCTGGCCGCCGCGACCCTGCCCGACGAGACAGCGGCCGCCATCGTCGACCTGCTCGTCCGCCACGCGGACGCACTCGTCCCCGCCGAGGCCGCGGGCACCCAGTTCCTCGACGGCCGATTCCTGATCGGCACCGGGACGGTCCCGCTGCACCCGGGCGCCGTCGAGGTCTACCGCCGCTGGCACGGCTGAATCCACCCGTCGATAGTAAGGTTTGCCTTGCCTTATTGAGTATGGTCTAGTGATCGCGAACCGATTGCCACGTGCGGAGGAGAATCGTGATCGCGAACCAGGATCGACCCGACCGTGCCCTCACCCGGCGCCGATTCTTTGCGGTAGCGGGGGCGGTCGGGGTGAGCGCGAGTCTTGCGGCCTGCGGGGGGAACGCCGACAACGGACGCGACAGCACCGGGAGCTGGCAGTTTCCCGATGGCCGTGGCGGCACCGTGCGCACGGAGGGGACGCCGCGCCGGGTGGTCGCGTTCACCGGCTCGGCGGGCGCGCTGGTCGACTACGGGGTACGCGAGTCCATCGTGGGCATTTTCGGCGAGGCACATGCCCGCGACATGCTGGGCGACCTCGATCCGGACTCGGTGACCGTCGTCGGTGACGCCTGGGGGCAGTTCGACATCGAGAAGTACGCCACGCTCGAGCCCGATCTGCTCGTCACCGATTCCTATGTGCCGGGCCGACTCTGGTATGTCCCCGACGACAACCTGTCCAAGATCGAGTCGGCGAACCCGAATGTGGTCGCCGTGCAGATCGCCGGTCAGCGGCTCCCCGACATCATCGCGCGCTATCGCGCCCTGGCCGCGGCGCTCGGCGCCGAGACCGCCACCCCGGCGGTCGCGGCCGCGGAGCAGCGCTTCGCCGCCGCGTCCCAGGCGGTGCGCGACGCCGTGGCGGTGCGCCCCGGCCTGCGCGTGCTCGCCGCCTCGGCAACCCCCGAACTCTTCTACGCCTCCGACCCGCGCGCCTCGGCCGATCTGAGCTACTTCACCGAACTCGGGGTCGAATTCGTCGTTCCCGACCAGGTCGATCCCGGCGGCTACTTCCAATCACTGAGCTGGGAGACGGCCGACCGCTATCGCGCCGACCTGATCCTGCTCGACGACCGAACCTCCGGCCTGCAGCCGGCCGCGCTCGCCGACCGGCCGGTCTGGCGCAGCCTGCCCGCGGTGCTGGCCGGCCAGGTCGCGCCCTGGTCGCCGATCTTCCGCTTCTCCCATGCCGCCACCGCTCCCCTGCTGGAACGCCTGGCGACCACGATCCGGGACGCGCAGCGAGTCCGCTGACCGACCTTTTTGCCGAACCCGCAATTTCGCGTGCCAGATCGTGGTGGCCTCAGCGAAACTGGGCGCGCCTGCTCATCCACCGCAGCGCCTGACGTTTCGCGACGAAGGAAGGTGACCACCGTGCCCAGCACACCGCGTCGCGCCCGCCGCCGAGACACCCCGCCCCCACGGACGGGAAGCGCGGAGATCGAGGTCCTGCGCGGATTCCTCGATTATCTGCGGACTTCGATCGTCGCGAAGGTGGACGGCGCGCCCGAACCTCGAGTACGCACGGCCGCGGTGGCATCGGGCACCAACCTGCTCGGCCTGCTCGAGCACCTCACCTTCGTCGAACGCTCGATGTTCCTCGGGGACACCGTGACCGACTGGCAGGCGACCTTCCACGCCCCGGCGTCTGCCACTGTGACCGACGTCGTCGCCCGCTACCGGGCCGCGGTCGAGCAAGCGAACGAGATACTCGACGGCTGCACCGATCTCGGTGCCCCGCTGCCTCGACCACGACCGGGACGCCGCGCTCCCAGCGTGCGCTGGGCACTCGCCCACATGATCGAGGAAACCGGGCGCCACGCAGGCCACGCCGACATCCTCCGCGAACTGATCGACGGCGCCACCGGCCGCTGATCTCACCCGGACAAGGAACAGATGATCGCCACCTCCCGACCACACAGCGTCGGTCGATCCGCCTGCGCGGCAGCGGCTTTCGCGCTCGCATTCCTGCTCACGATGTGTGCCGCAGCCTGTTCCCCGGCCGCCTCCGACATCGCACCCCACGCCGCCGCGACGGCGGGCGACCCCGTGTTCGACAAGACATTCCGGCACGAGTTCGCCGACATCGACGGTGTCCGGATGCACTACGTGACCGGCGGCAGCGGCACACCGGTGGTGCTGATCCACGGTTGGCCACAGACCTGGTACGGCTGGTGGCCGATCATGCCCGCCCTCGCCGAGAACCACACCGTCTACGCCGTCGACCTGCCCGGACTCGGTGACAGCACCGGTTCACCGACCACCTACGACAAGGCCACGCTGGCGCGGTATGTGCACACCCTCATCGCCGACCGGCTCGGCGTGCGGGATGCGCGCGTGGTCGGACACGACTTCGGCGCCGCCGTCGCCTTCGCGTACGCCGCCCAGTTCCCCGCCGATACCGACCGCCTCGGCTACCTCGATCTCCCGCTGCCCGGGCCCGCGATCGACGCACCGACCTACCGCACACTGAGCTGGCACATCGCGTTGCACTCCCAGCGGCGAGTACCCGAAGCTGTTGTCGGCGACAACGTTCGCGAGTACCTGGCGCTGTTCTACCCGCAGGTCTCCTTCGGCGGCACGGCGTTCGGCGGCACCTCGGATCGGTCCCCGTTCACCGACGCCGAGGTCGACGAGTTCGCCCGCACCTACCGCAAGCCCGAGGCTCTCGCGGGCGGCTTCGAGCTCTACCGCGCCCTCGACCAGGACGTCCGCGACACTGTGGCGACCGCGCCGACTCCAGTCCCGACTCTGCTCATGACCGCCGAGGGGCAGCTCGAGGCGATCCGCGCCACCGTTTCCCCGCGCCTGAGCAACATCGTGCGGGCGGTCGACGTGCCGCACGCCGGACATTGGCTCGTCGAGGAGAACCCTCGATTCGTCACCGAGGAACTCCAGCGCTTCCTCGCCTGACGCTGCCGCGCCGACACTGTCGCCTCGATATGCCATCATGAACTGTAACGAGTTCTAGAAATGCCCGAGGAGGCCACCGTGGGTGCTGCGCGATCGGTGCGGACAGGGCCGTTCGTCGTGCCCGCCGTGGACGAGATCCCCGGTGGGCGGATGCTCGACCTTCCCGGACGTGGCCGGACCTATGTCGTCGACCTCCCCGGACCACCCGGCGCACCGGTGCTGATCCTGCTGCACGGCACCGCGTGCACGGCGGCACTGAACTGGTTTCCCGCGTTGGAGTCGCTGAGCGCCCACTATCGCGTGGTGCTGTTCGATCAGCGCTGGCACGGGCGCGGGATCCAGTCGGCCCAGTTCCGGATCGACGACTGCGCCGACGATGTGGTCGCGGTCGCCGACGCGCTGGGTCTGGATCGCTTTGTCTGCGTCGGCTATTCGCTCGGCGGTATCGTCTCGCTGCTCACGGCACGCCGGTACCCGGACCGGGTGGCGGGACTGGTCCTGTGCGCGACTCCGTATCGCTTCCAGGAGAAGTGGCGCGAGCGAGCGTTCCATCGCGGTTTCGCTTCCGTCGCCGAGGCACTGGGCGACTATCCGTATCGCCGCGCCCGGCGCTTCACGCGGACCCTGCCGGATCTGCCGCCCGCCTTGGTGCCGGGGCAGCTCCGCCGCTGGGCGGTGGCCGAATTCCGCAGTACGAGTGGCTGGGCGCTAGCCCCCGTGCTGGCCGAGATCGGGACCTTCGACGCCACCGAGTGGCTACCCGAGCTGCGGATGCCGACCGCGGTGGTCATCACGACCAGAGACCGGGCGATCCCGGTGTACCGCCAGATCGAACTCGCGGCCGCCGTCCCGGGGTCGAGTATTCATCCGCTCGCGGCGGGTCACGCGGCGTGCGCCGTCGCGCCGGACCGGTTCGTCGCGGCGCTGACCGACGCGTGCCGGGCAGTGGCGGCACGGCTGTAGGTGACGACCCTGTTCGACGCCGGTGGCGAACAGGGCGATCGGCCCGAGCGGGTGATCAGCCCTTGGCTCGCGCCGCGGCGAGCAGGTCTTCGATCACGGCGGGCACGGCTTCGGCCAGTGCGTCGACATCGGGAACCAGGTCGCGGCAGGCGATGAAGCCGAAATCGAGATCGCCGCAGTTCGACAGCACGGTGACGGTGAGCCCGGCACCGTGGAAGACCGGACCGAACGGAAACATCCCGTCCACCCGGACGCCGAGGAAGTACAGCGGCATCGGCGGGCCCGGCACATTCGAGACCACCAGGTTGTGCACCACCGGGTGCCGTTCGGCCAGCTTCAGCGACGAGTACACGCGCGAGGCGAGCCGAAACGTGTTGGGCGGGGCGTACTTCGACCAGTCCTGCAGGAAGTCGGCGCCGATCATGTCGTGTTCGGCCTTGGCTTCGCGGTTCGCGACGGCCAGCACCCGCAGCCGCTCGACCGGATCGGCGACATCGGTGCCGAGGCGGCAGAACAGCGTCGAGACCTTGTTGATCCCCTCGGTGTGCCGGGTGGATTCGTGCACCGAGACCGGCACCGACGCGATCAGGGAGCGATCGGGCAGCTCGCCTCGTTCTTCCAGGTAGCGGCGCAGCACGCCGCCGACGACGGCCAGCACCACATCGTTGACCTTCACCCCGAACGCGGCCTTGATCTCCTTGATCGCGCCGAGGTCGGTCTTGGTGAACGAGACCGACCGCGCCGCGGTGACGGCCTGGTTGAACGGGGTGCGTGGCGCGGAGAACGGAAGTTCCATCCCCGCTTGATTGTTGCGGCGCCGCCGGGCGAAGCCCGCGACCATCCCGAGGGTCTTGGGGACCATGCCGAGCATGCCGGCCCTGGCGGGCAAGCGGACCGCGGCCCGCGCCGCCAGTTCCAGATCGCCGGGCACCGGTTCCGGTTGCCACGGCTCGGGTTCCGGGCGGCTGGTCCCCGGCTCCAGATCGCACAGGTGCATCATCATGTTCGTGCCGGTGATGCCGTCGACGGCCGAGTGATGGTACTTGCAGACGACGGCCACCTTGCCGTCGTCGAGACCCTCCACCACCGACATCTCCCACAGCGGCCGATTCCGGTCCATCGGGCGACTGGCGATGGCGCCGATCAGCGCGGCCAGACCGCCCGTCTCCGGCAATTCCACGCGCCGGATGTGGTTGTCGATGTCGAAGTCGGCGTCGTCGACCCACAGCGGATGATCGAGGTTGAACGGCACCGAGTGGATTCGGCGGCGCATATGCGGGATGAGGGGCAACCGCTTGCGGAGCTCGTCGCGGAGATTGCCGAAGGAGTAGGGCCCGTCGGCCGGGTCGAGGATCAACAGTGCGCAGACGTGGAGATGCTGGGTGTCGGTCTCCAGATAGAGGAAACTGGCATCCAGTCCGGTGAGTTGTTCCATAGCAGAAGCCTACTAGAACACGTTCTAGTTTTGCCGTCACCCGTGCCGAATTTTGACGACGATCACAAGTGGTACGCCGGTGCAGACAACACCTCCGACCGGGCTGCATGCCCGGCCGGATGTGTTGTCGCACAGATCAACTCAGCGCGGCGCCATCCGGATGGCGCCGTCGAGGCGAATGGTCTCGCCGTTGAGCATCGGGTTCTCCACGATGTGGCGGGCCAACGCGGCGAACTCGGTGGGCTGCCCCAGGCGCGAGGGGTGCGGCACCTGCGCGCCGAGGGACTGCAGCGCCTCCTCGGGCAGCGTCTCGAACAGCGGCGTGCGGAACAGGCCGGGCGCGATCGTGACGACGCGGATCTTGAAGCTCGCCAGGTCACGCGCGATCGGCAGGGTCAGGCCGACGATGCCGCCCTTGGACGCGGCGTAGGCGGCCTGGCCGATCTGTCCGTCGTAGGCGGCGACGGAGGCGGTGTTGATGATGACGCCGCGCTCCTCACCGACCGGGTCGGTGCCCGACATGCGCTCGGCGGCCAGCCGGATCACGTTGAACGTGCCGACGAGGTTGACGTTGATCACCTTGGTGAAATCGGCGAGCGGGAACGCGCCCTTCTTGCCGACCGTCTTGATCGCGTTGCCGATACCGGCGCAGTTCACGGCGATCCGCAGCGGCGCCAGCGACTCGGCGACGTCGAGGGCCGCGGCTACCGCCGATTCGTCGGTCACGTCCGCGGCCGCGAACGCCGCGCCCTCGCCCAGTTCCTTGGCGATGGCCGCACCGTTGGACGAGGGGAGGTCGACGATGACGACCTTGGCGCCCTTGGCGTGCAGTTCCTGCACGGTCGCCAAGCCGAGACCCGACGCACCGCCGGTGACGATCGCGGACGAGTTGACGAAATCCATACTGTTTCTCCTGTTTTCGGTGAGGTCTCACTGAATATTGACACACTTCGCCAAAACTGTTTGGCTTTCGCGGTGACCCAGCCAGCTCCCCGCCGCCCCGGCCGCCCCTCCGTGCTGGACACCAGGGCCGTGTCGGTCGGCGCACTGCGCTTGTGGACCGACCGCGGTTTCGCCACCACCAGCTGGAGCGATCTCGCCGAGGCCACCGGAATCAGCACGCGCACCCTGCTGCGACACTTCTCGTCCCGAGCCGAGATCGCCTGGATCGGGGTCGCGCCCGCGACGGAGCGGCTACGAGACGCGCTCGCCGGCGCCGCACCCGAGGAGCCGCCCGCGGTGGTCGTGCGGTCCGCGATCGTCGAGTCGGTGTCGCGCGATCCGCAGATCCAGGAGCTGGCGCCGGACTGGCTGCGGCTGATCTCCTCCGAACCCGAGCTGGCCGCGACCGCTCCCCGGATCTACCGCCCGTGGATCGATACGCTGTCGGACTACCTCGCCGGTCGACTGCCCGGCTCCCCCGCTCCCATCTGCCGGGCCATCGCCACCGCGTACCAGTCCGCCACCTTCGCCGCGCTGATCGAGTGGGCCGAGTCCGGCGCGCAGGGCGACTGCGCGGATTCGGTCGACCGGATGCTGCGCTGGATGGATCCGCACCTGCCGGGCTCCGCGCCGGACCGAGCGCCACTCGATCGCGGCTAGGCTCGCACGCGCCGCCGCGATCGGGCCTCGCCGGTCTCCGGCGCGAACGAGGTGAGGCCGACCTCCCGGTATCGCCCGGCCAGGCGTTCGTACTTGCGCCGATTGCGGGCCATCGGGGAGTCGGTGACCGCGGCCGGGAGCCGGGTGTAGGCGACGCGCAGGACGGTCGTGAGGATTCGGAAGTGCCGGTCGTGGCGAGCGGTCCAGGTGATCGGCATCTTGGCGCGCACCTCGGGGTGCATGATCCCGCAGCCGAGAACCATCGCGATATAGCCGAACGTGGGCGCGCTCACCCACCAGAACGGGGCGGTGACGGCGGGCAGGAAGTCCGGGCGCGGTGCACGGCGAACCGTTGTGGTAGCCGCTTCCAGCGCCGGGGTCGCGCGCAGTTCGGTGATCATCTGGTCGTAGTGGACGGCCAGGTCCGCGTAGTTCGCGATCGGCTGCGAGTTACCCGGCAGGTGCAGGCCGCGCGTTTTGGTGCGGTAGTGGTCCCAGATGGCCTGGTCGGCGGCCGGCGACGGGGTGTCGCCGGTCAATGCGAGGTAGGCGCCGCGCTGGACGAAGAAAGTCGAGTAGAGGATCCAGTTCCAGGCGTGCGGGTTGAGCGCCGAATAGCGTTCACCGTCCGGGCCGACGCCTTTGACGTCGCGATGCAGGACCATGAGCCGCTGCGACTCGGCGTCCCGGTCAGCGTCTTCGCCGTGATAGATCAGCTGGTCGGCCGCCGCGGTGCGCACTGCCCGCGCCCACGGCTGATATCGCGCCCGGCCGGTGGCCTCGAGCGCGGCCGAGACGGGGGGCAGCATCGGCTGGTCGAACAGGCCGACCCCGAACAAACCGAACAGCACCGAGCCGCCGACACGTTCGAATCGTGCGACGGCGCTGTGGGATTCGCGCGAGGACGCCGGGCTGACGTCGGCCGAGCGGGTTTCCTGATGTGGCACAGGACAGGTCATCGGTGAACTCCTTTGTTCCGCCGACAGTTCTGGTGCAGGACGACACCATAAACTAGTCTGGTGTCAGAGTGCACCAGAATTGAGGGAGGGTCAAGAGTTCCGGGTGGACTATTCTGGCGCCCGAGGAAGAGGAAGGGCGGCCATGCGCAACGACACCGACGACGCGGCGACATCACGCGTCTACGGCGGTGTAGCCGCGGACGAACGCCGATCCCGCCGTCGCGGCGCGCTGTTCGACGCCGCGCTCGACCTGCTCGCCGAGGGCGGAGCTCCGGCGGTCACCAAACGGGCCGTCTGCGTGCGAGCCCGGCTCAACGATCGCTACTTCTACGAGCAGTTCGCCGACCGCGACGCCCTGCTCACCGCGCTGGTCGAGGAGCACACCGCCCTCGGCATCGCCGCGGTGGTCACCGCCACCCACGACGCCGACGCCGACGTCCACAGCCAGGTGCGCGCGGCGGCGGACGCCGCGCTGGGCTTCCTGCTCGCCGACACCCGCCGATCGGCCCTGCTGCTCAACGCGCAGAGCACCGAGGCACTGCAGGCCGCGCGACTGACCACCCAGCACGCGATCGCGCGCGCGATGTCGGCGGTGGGTCGCGAGATCCTCGCCGAACCCGCCGATCCGCTCGACGCCGACATGACCGCCTACAGCGTGGTCAGCGGCGCACTGGAGCTGGTCGCGGCCTGGATGCGCGGCGAATTCGACACCACCCGGGAACATCTCACCGACCTCATCGCCCGGCTGCTGCTCAGCTCCGACAGCACGCAGCACGTCACCGCGACGAAGTCGGCGCAATAGCGCGAGCCGCCCAGGCACGAAAAGTCTCCCACTCCCCGGTCGTCCAGTGGTGTCGCCGGAGCTCGGCGTGGGACGCTCAGAGATCGAGACTGTCGATCGAGGAGGCCACCGCCCGATGCGGGGAATCAACCACATCGTTCTGTTCGTCGCGGATCTGCCGCGCAGCATCGCGTTCTACGAGGACGTGCTCGGATTCGAGCGGCTCGCCGAAGGATTCCCCGGCGGCGCGTTTCTGCGTCACCCCGGCTCGGCCAACGATCACGACCTCGGCCTCTTCCAGGCCAGGATGCCCACGGCGGGCCCGGCGGGCTCGGTCGGGCTCTATCACGTCGCCTGGGAAGTGGACACGTTGTCCGAGCTCGTCGCCGTCCGGGACCGCTTGACGGCGGCTCGCGCACTGACCGGTGCCGGCGATCACGGGTCGACCAAGGCGCTCTACGCCCGCGACCCCGACGGCATCGAGTTCGAGGTGTGCTGGCTGGTGCCCGATGAGCAGGTGGAGGACGCGCTCGCTCCCGGCACCTCACTGACCGCGCCACTCGACATCGACGCCCAGATCCGGCGGTACGGCGCGACCACCACCGGCGGCCCACGCACCGATCCCCAGGTATGGGCGCGCGTGGCGGCACGTCGGGCGGCGACGTCGTAACCCGCGCCGGTGTCGGCTAGCGGTTACCAGCTGATATCGGCCGTCGACTCGAGCGGGCTGCGCTGGGCCACCGACTCCTGGGTCACGAAAGTGTCGGCGATGTGGAGCGCGGCCGGGAATCGGCAGTGCGCTCGCTGTTCGATCTCGGCCACGGCGACCTGGAAAACGCGGAACTCGTCGAGGGCGAGCGCTTCGAGTTCGTCGAGGTGCTGGGTCAGCAGAAACGCCTTGCACCGCAGTCGGTTTCCCTCGGCGAAGCAGATCACCTTCCAGTACTCCCGCGGCAGGGCCACCCCACGATGCACCTGGTCGTCCGCGCGGAAGGCGGGCCCGCCGAGCACGCTCACCCTCAGGTTGTCGACCTCGACGTCGGCGAAGACCGCGTCTTCGAGTTGGCCCCACACCCCGGCGCGACTGCTCTGGTTGAAGTCGTCCATCTGCGGGGTGATGTTGGTGTAGAAGAACGAGTCGACATTGGCCTGCTCGGCTTCGGCCTCACTGCCCCACAGCAGATCCGCGCGCCGCGCCAGGTGGCCGCGATCGAGCCGATTCTGTCGGTAGAGTTCGTTTCCCACCTGTGCCTCGGCCGGGACGCGTGGGTCTTTCACGAAGTCGATGCCGGTGCGGGAAAGTTTGCGCATCGCGGCGCCGTCGATGTTCCAGGCCACCCAGAACGCGAACCGCCGTGGCCTGCTCAGCGCCAACGAGAAGTGGGTGTAGCTGATCACGTCGGAGCCGTCGAGGCGAACCGCATCGCCGCGCACGGCCGCATCCAGTTCCGGAACCTCGACCCGCGACCCGAGAAAGTCCGGGTCGTACCCGGCCCGCGGCGCGTCGCTCTCGAATCCGGTTGTCGACGGAGAATCCACGTGGACGGTCATCGCAGGCCCCTTCCCGAAGGGTGGACAAGGTGTGTCGGCAGTTGCGTACACACGATCGTCGTCGCCACCGCAGCCATCCTCACGAGTAGTCGACTACCCGTTGTCCGCGCCCGCGGGCGAGGAGAGGTCCGCTCCCCTAGCGCGGGTTCGGGGTCCCGTCGCCGGTCACGGCGAAGGTGGCCCACGCACGGACGACCACGGTGCCCGCGGCGTCGGCGCCGCACAGGCTCACATCGACCCGGGATTCGCCGTCCTGCACGTAGCTCTGGGTCACCCGCCCCGAACACGACATGACATCGCCGGGCGGCAGTGGTCGCACCGACCTGGTGCGGAAGCGGCGGATCGCCTCGGCCCCGAGCCAGTCGGTGGCGTAGGTCGCCAGCAGCGCCGCCGCCTGCGGTGACACCTGCTCGCCCGCGAAGGCTTCCGCCGCCGCCCACGACTCGGCGACCAGACCGCCCGTGCGGTCGAAGTATCGGGTGAGCGACTCCGCGGCGCCGACGGCGGGTTGGCCGGGGGCGCCCGCGCGGATCGCGGTCAGCTGGTCACCCGCGCGCGGCGGCGGACCGAAGAACCGGTGATCGGTTTCGACTCGCTCCCCTGCGATGGATCCGTCGGCGGGCAGGAAGGTCGGCGGCACCACGGGCCGATCGGCGAGCCGGTAGGCCGGATTGTCCGAGCGCGCCGCCTGTGCGAACAGCCGGATGGCATCGGTGTCCAGTACCACCGCGACGTTACCCATGATTCACTCCTGCTCGTCGAAACCGATGCCCGTCACGGTAGGGCGGTCCGCCTCCTGTGATCGGTTCCTCTCCCGGTCATCGGGACAGCGGCCGACCGGGACGAAAACATGTCCGCTGACCGGGAACACCACGACCCGCCGACCCCCGCGCGGCGCGACCATCGGCGCAGCTCATCCCCACTCCGTCCGAACATGGAGGTTTCGATGCCGGAGAACTCGCCGAACGGCCGATCGCAGGACACCACCGCCGACTACCGGCAGATCGAGGCCGCCGCGGCGCCGACTCGGTTCGCCCGCGGCTGGCACTGCCTCGGCCTGCTCTCGTCGTTCCGCGACGGCAACCCGCACGAGGTGAAGGCCTTCGGCACCATGCTCGTGGTGTTCCAGTCCGAATCCGACGGCGCGTTGCACGTGCTCGACGGCTACTGCCGCCACATGGGCGGCAACCTCGCGCGCGGCACCATCAAGGGCGACTCGATCGCCTGCCCGTTCCACGACTGGCGCTGGGGCGGCAACGGCAAGTGCACGGCCATTCCGTACGCGCGCCGGGTACCGCCGCTGGCCAAGACCCGCACCTGGCCGACGCTGGAGCGCAACGGCCAGCTCTACGTCTGGCACGACCCGCAAGGCAGCAAGCCCACCGATGACGTGACCATTCCCGAGATCGAGGGGTACGGCACGCCGGAGTGGACCGACCTGACCTGGAATTCGATTCTGATCGAGGGCTCGCACTGCCGCGAGATCGTCGACAATGTCGTCGACATGGCGCACTTCTTCTACGTGCACTACTCGTTCCCGCGCTACTTCAAGAACGTCTTCGAGGGCCACGTCGCCACCCAGTACATGCGCTCGACCCCGCGCCACGACGTCACTGTCGGCACCAGCTACGACGACCCGGATTCCGCGCTGCGCTCGGACGCTTCGTATTTCGGTCCGTCGTACATGCTCGATTGGCTGTGGAGCGAATCGAACGGGATGACAATCGAGACGGTGCTCGTCAACTGCCACTACCCGGTCGACGAGAACTCGTTCGTGCTGCAGTACGGCGCGATGGTCAAGAAGCCCGAGGGCATGTCCGACGAGGACGCCAACGCGATGGCGGCACAGTTCGCGCAGGGCGTGGAGTACGGCTTCGAGCAGGACGTCGAGATCTGGAAGAACAAGGCGCCCATCGACAATCCGCTGCTCTCGGAGGAAGACGGCCCGGTGTATCAGCTGCGCCGTTGGTACAAGCAGTTCTATGTCGACGTCGACGACGTCACCGAGGACATGACCAAGCGGTTCGAGTTCGAGATCGATACCGATCGCGCGGTGACGAGCTGGGAGGCCGAGGTGGCCGACAACATCGCCCGCGGCGCCGTCATCGACACCATGTCCTGATCCGCCACCCCACTACGAACAGAAAGCATCACCGGAGATGACCAGAGTTCTCGACAATATCGCCGCCATCGCAGACCAGCTGCGTGAGCAGGCACCGGAGGCGGAGCGGCTCGGGCAGCTGCCCGATGCCACAGCCCAGCTGCTGAAGACAGCGGGCCCGATCCGCCTGCTGCAGCCGAAGAAGTACAGCGGCTACGAGGCGCACCCGCGCGAGTTCGCCGAGACGGTGATGGCCACCGCCGCGCTCGACCCGGCCAGCGGCTGGATCGCCGGCATCGTCGGCGTGCACCCGTGGCAGCTGGCCTTCGCCGACCCGAAGGTGCAGGACGAGGTGTGGGCCGACGACCACGACACCTGGATGGCCTCGCCCTACGCGCCGACCGGCATCGCCCGTCCGGTCGACGGCGGCTACATCTTCAACGGCCGCTGGCAGTTCAGCTCCGGCACCGACCACTGTGACTGGATCTTCCTGGGCGCCATGCTCGGTGATGCCGAGGGCAAGATGGCGCTGCCGCCGACGATGCTGCACATGATCCTGCCGCGCCAGGATTACCAGATCGTCGAGGACTCCTGGAATGTGGTGGGCCTCAAGGGGACCGGATCCAAGGACATCATCGTCAAGGACGCGTTCGTGCCCGACTACCGGGTGATGAACGGCGACCACGTCATCGACGGCACCGCGCAGAAGGAGTACGGGGTCACCGAGACGCTGTACAAGATGCCGTGGTCGACGATGTTCCCGCTGGGCATCAGCTCCGCGGTGGTCGGCATCGCCGAAGGCGCGCTGGCCGCGCACCTGGACTACCAGCGCGACCGGGTCGGCGCGCAGGGCACCGCGGTCAAAGACGATCCGTACGTGCTGTTCGCCATCGGCGAGGCCGCCGCCGACATCAACGCCGCGCGCCAGGAACTCCTCGCCAACGCCGACAAGATCTTCGACGCCGTCGACGCGGGCAAGGAGATCGGCTTCGCCGAGCGGGCCGCGGTCCGGCGCACCCAGGTCCGCGCGGCCTGGCGCGCGGTCACCGCCGTGGACCAGATCTTCGCCCGCTCCGGCGGCAACGCCATGCGGATCGACAAGCCGCTGCAGCGCTACTGGCGCGACGCGCACGTCGGCCTCGCCCACGCCATCCACGTGCCGAGCACGGTGTATCACGCCTCGGCCGTCAGCTCCCTCGGTCTCGAGCCCGCGGACAACCTGCGCTCGATGATCTGACCCGAACACCACGAAGGACAACGGAAATGACAGACATCAAAGGCCTCGGCTACGTCAAGATCCAGACCGCCGACATGGACCGGTGGCGCAAGTTCGCGTTCGAGGTGCTCGGCTTCGCCCAGGGCAGCGGGCCCGACGAGGACGCGCTGTACCTGCGGATGGACGAGCGCGCGGCGCGGATCACGATCGTGCCGGGCGACAGCGACGCCATCGTCACGATCGGCTGGGAAGTCCGCGACCACGCGGCACTGGTCCGCGTGCAGGAAGCCGTGACGGCGGCCGGGATCGCGGTGAAACCGCTGTCGGTCGAAGAGGCCGACGCGCGCCGGGTCGAGGAGGTCATCACCTTCCAGGACCCGACCGGCGCCACCCTCGAGATCTTCCACGGCGCGGTGCTCGACCACACCCCGGTGATCACCCCCTTCGGCGCGCGATTCGTCACCGGCGCACAGGGTCTGGGCCATGTCGTGCTGCCGACCATGGACCCCAACGGCGCGTTCGGCTTCTACACCGACGTGCTCGGGTTCCTGCCGCGCGGCGCGTTCCGGATCCCGGCGCCGCCGGAGTACGGCCCGATGCGGGTGCGGTTCCTCGGTGTCAACGAACGCCATCACAGCCTGGCGCTGTGCCCTGCCCCGCACGGTGGCGCGCCGGGCCTGGTGCACATCATGGTGGAGGTCGACTCCCTCGATGCCGTCGGCCAGGCCCTCGATCGGGTGACCAAGGACGGCTTCTCGGTGTCCTCGACGCTGGGCAGGCACACCAACGACAAGATGGTGTCGTTCTATGTCCGCGCGCCCGGCGGCTGGGATATCGAGTTCGGTACCGAAGGCATGCGGGTCGACGAGACGTACTACAGCGCCGAGGAGATCACCGCGGACAGCTACTGGGGCCACGACTGGTCCGGAAGTGAGCCGCTCGCGGCGATGTAATTCCGCAGGTAGTCCCACGACGGCCCCTGGCCCGAGCTCCTCGCTCGGGCCA